>CAYJNE010000014.1:0-17639 GCA_964371345.1 uncultured Desulfovibrionaceae bacterium
GTGACATAGTACTCACCAAAAGAAAAAAAAGCAAAAAATATTTTATTCTTAATTAGTCGCCTTTGAAAAACACTTTAACATTCTGATATGATAATATAAATGCCATGAGTTAGTTTTTTTGCACTGGTCCTTCAATGCAAGCAAAGGCATCGTGGTTATGAATGGACTCAAGACTTTGCACTTCCACCTTAAACCAAGTTATTTGCTCATGCTCAGATAAACGCATGGCCGCAGCCCTGACTACATCTTCCACAAAGGCTGGGTGTGCAAAAGCATATTCGGTGACATACTTCTCATCTTCCCGTTTAAGCAAGCTATATACCGCCGATGACCCTGCATTTTCTGCTATATCCACAATTTCTTCAATCCACATAAAGCCCTTCATGCGCACGGCTATGCGTACCAAGGTGCGTTGACTATGCGCACCTTCAGTGCTTATGGCTTTGGAGCACGGGCAAACCGTCATTACTGGAACTTCCACCTCAAGCATAAATGAAGGTAGATTATCCTCCATATTCCCCGTGAGCTTGCAAGCATAGCTCACAAAGCCCAAGGCCTGAGATGCTGGAGCTTGTTTACGAATAAAGTATGGAAATTTAAATACAATGTGTGCCCTATGAGCTTCAAGACGGGATTTAACATCTTCCAATAAAACCTTTAAGGATTGATAATTAAGATCCTCGCCAAAGCCTTCCAAAGCCTCCACAAAGCGGCTCATATGCGTGCCTTTGAATGAAGACGGCAAATCAACACTAACATCAACTTCGGCCACAGTGTGTTGCCTACCCTCTGCCCTATCTCGCACAACCAAGGGCAGCTTAAAATTTTGCACCCCTACCCTATCTATGCGCAACGGCACAAGAGCTGGGCCACTTTGTACGTCTTCCATTATACTATATCCTGTCCAGTTGTGGTTAAAGAAAAGGCCCCATGTTTAACCCCACGGGTGGAAAGCAATCTATTGGCAAGGTCACGCACCCGCTCCACTTCTGCCTTAAGTACCAGTACTTCTAAGCAGTTATGGTGATCAAGGTGCACATGCAAAGTGGCTATAATACAATCATGGTCATCATGCTGTATGGCTGTAAGCCGTTTTGAAATATCACTTTGGTGGTGATCATAAACCAAGGTTAGCGTGCCAGCCCCTTGTTCATCTGCCCTATTCCACCCATCTTCTACCAAGGCTTTGCGGATAAGGTCACGTATAGCTTCAGAACGATTGGCATAGCCATTACGCTTACACAATCCGTCAAAGGACTTAAGCAAGCCATCATCAAGGGAAACGCCAAAGCGTGTTGTCTTACTCATAAATACGTTTTACCTCCATATTTCCCACACTTGCACAGTAACTGGAACAGTTTGAGCGTAAATGGCGTCAACCTTTCTTACATGAACCTTTTTAACATTCCACTTACGCCGCACAAGCTCTGCACTAAAATGCTCATACACAGAACGGCAAGGCTCTGCAATCCATGCTCGCCCGTGTTCTGCCAGTGCATAATCAATAAAATTCATGAGGCTATGCGCAAATTTGCGCTCATACATGATATCCCCACCCCAAAGATATTCAATGCTCTTTGCTCTTATGGCTGGTTTTCGCCAATCCATGGCAAGCCAAAGCGGGCTTGAGCATATTAAGTGAGCATTGGCTATGGTATTTTGCTTGGCATAGTGCAGGGCCTCTGTTTCATAATCAAAGGCTAAAACCTTGGCTCCAAGCATATTGCCAACCAAGGCCGTAAGCCCAAGGCCACAGCCAACATCCAAACATATTTTATTGTTAATATCATGTTTATTTTCACAAAGCCATTCAGCAAGAGCAATACTTGAGGGCCATAATTCTGTCCAATATGGCAAGCGTTCATCATCAAAGTCCTGTGCTGCATTGGGGCTTTGCACATTTTCGGTCATGGCATCCCAAAGTTCTTCAAGGCTTGCCGCACGATGCAATGTGAAGTGCTGTTCGCAAACCTTAACAGAAATAGTGGGAATGTATGAATCTAGTGCTTCGGACATATGCTCTCATGCTAAATAAACTTAAGGAAACGCTGATTAAATCAGTGCTTCCTTAATAATATCTTCTCTTTGAATTCAGAGCAAGCATTAAGGTGCATGCAAACACGCTTTATGTACCTACCCACCACACAATGCTTGTGTAATTTCTTATATCCTGTTATACTTATGGAATGATTTTTTTGGAGTGGGCACATGGACTTTAATTATTTTGATTTGGCTATCATTGCTATTTTATCTATTTTCGCCACTAGGGGTGGATTTCGTGGATTTATCAGCGAAATATTTTCCCTTATGGGCATTGTAGGTAGCATTTGGGCAGCATACAATTATTATTCCCTAATAACTCCGTATTTAGATTTTTTACAAAGCTCCATTTGGCGCAATATTGCGGCTTATGCCTTGGTTTTTTTCTTGGGTATATTGCTTACGAGCATACTTATTTATTTTATAAAGAAAATCCTTTCATTTTCCTTTCTGCCTTGGGTCGATAAGCTTTTAGGCTTTTGCTTTGGGCTATGCAAAGGGCTTCTTGTATCTGCTATTATTGTTACCATTGCCCAAGGCTTTTTTAACAATACAGAGGTGATCAAAGGTGCAATGACTACGCCCTATTTAAATATGCTCATGGAATACGTTCAAAGTCATATGCCTCCTGATATATTTACCATTACCTAACAACAATAAGGTTTTATATGAGTACATCTGCACTTAAACATTTACAAACGGTTGTTGAACGCCTTATTGCCCCAGACGGTTGCCCGTGGGACAAAGAGCAAACCCCAGAAAGCCTTGCCGACTATGCCATTGAAGAAGTTTTTGAAATGGTAGACGCCATTCGCTCAGGTAACACACAAGATGTTTGCGAAGAACTTGGCGATGTGCTGTGCTTACTTATTTTCATTGCTAAACTTTATGAAAATAAATCAGAATTTTCACTAGATACAGCTCTAAATCATAGCGCTGAAAAGATGATTCGCCGTCACCCGCACGTTTTTGCCGATGTTAAATTTGATAATATTGACGAACAACTTAAAGCTTGGGAAAGTATAAAGCGTAGCGAAAAGAAAAAAGATGACGAGCCACAAGGTATTTATGATTCACTACCCAAGGGCTTACCACCTTTAATCAAGGCTTATCGTATTCACTCCAAGGCCTCAAGAGTGAACTTCACTTGGCCAACCGATGAAGATGTAGAACAACAAGCAGAGTCAGAGTGGCTAGAATGGCTTGATGTATCCAAGGGCGAGGATAAAGAAGCCCAGATGCACGAGCTTGGAGATATGCTCTTTACCCTTGTGGAACTTGGGCGGCGCAAAGGCATTAAGGCCAGTGAAGCCTTGGATTATACCAACTTACGTTTTTTAGAGCGTTTTGCAAAAATGGAAGCTTTGGCCCGTGAGCGTGGGCTTGATTTTGTTGAGCTCCCCCTTGATGAGAAAGACGCCCTATGGGAAGAAGTGAAAGCCGCACAAAAAGCTAAAAATTAATACATCAGCAGAGGAAGATATGTCAGACGAAACAAAAAACAATACTCCCCCCAATGATGATAGACCAGACACCCCAAAGCCAGAAGAGGCAAACTCCGACACTGCCACTGGTTCAGATGCTAAACCAAGTGACGCAAAAGCCTCCGATGCAGAAACCAAGGACGCTCCCAAAAAGCGTGGCATTGGTTTTCTTGGAAGAAAGGGCACTGCTCCCATTCGCACTGAGCCTAAGGATGAAAAAAAAGACGAAAAACCAGCTGCCCCTCCCCCCCCGCCACCACTTGGCATAGCTGAAAAAATATTTTTTACGGTGGGTGACATCCCAGCTCTTGCTATATTCTGTTTAATTTTAATTTTATTATTACAATCATCTATTTCAATTTTATTGCCTTCAGTATTTTTTGCACATGAACTACATTTAGTGGAAGTTTACTCTGACATGCAAGGCATGGGGCAATGGTTTATACCCCCAGCCACAGAACATTTACAAGCTACATTCCCCGCATTTTTTTGGTTTATGGCCCTTGTGGATGCCATACCCCTAACCGACACTATTTTCTTGCCCATGGTAACATCCATAAGCATGCTAATAGCCCTTATGGGCGTTTACACATTGGGTTTGTGTACGGGCCTTGGCAAGCGCATTAGCTTCGCCGCTGGTTTATTATCCCTAGTAAGTATTGCCTTTATGGGCCTTGGACATTGCGTTAGCTTGGACTTTTTTACAGCTGGATTATTCTCCTTTGCCCTTGCTTTGCTCTATCGAGGCTGGGTGAATGATTCTGCCCCCATGTCCTTCATGCTGGGCTTTTTCTTTACAGCTCTAGCCACACTTAGCAGTGGATTTTTACCCCTGTGGACTATCTTAATAAGTAGTATTATATTAATTATTTGGCGTGGAACATTTGGACGTGCCAATAAACTTGATGCCGTCATGGGCTTTGGCGTACTGGTGGTTACCTTTGCCATTTGGCTTTTAATTATAATTATCGGAGGTGGGCAAGAAGCAACAACCCTTGACCAACTCATGCAACAGATGATTTTGCCCTTCACCCCACCTTTCTGGCCGCTAAAACCCACATGGTATTATGGGATTTCCTTACTGGCCATTGGCCTTATGCCTTGGATATTCCTACCTTTATTCGTGTCTTGGGTTAAAATTTTCAAAAACATTATGCCAAGCCTAAAGGCCGCACGTAAAGAAAATTCAGGCCCCACATGGCTTTATATTACTTTTTTTGTGGGCACTTTATTGCTTATTTTAAGCGGAGAAACCTACATATCCATAACACTTTTACCAGTACTCATTGTACTGCTAGCCAAATCCCTATGTAACTTATCAGCCCTTGGCAGTAGGGTATTCTATGCGATTTTTGCATTCCTTACCTTTGTGGACGCACTCATTTGCCTAGCCATATATTTTGCGCCCACGTCCTCACTATGGGCAGATTTTTTGCCAGCTCAAGTAGTAAGCATAGTGCAAAATGTCCAAGGATTAGAAGTTATAAGCGGCATCCTATTTATCTGCTCCATCGTGCTATTTAAGTTCACCAAGCGCGCCTCACCTGGCGGATCACTGCTAGTTGTAACTCTGTTTATGCTCTTATTAGTACAGCCTTTTACCATGCTAGTAGCACCGTCATTGCCAGATAATATAGTTAAATATCATCCCCTTGGCTCTGGCATGGGCTCCTTGCCCTATGGCCTTGGCGCGCCTGCACCAGGACTATTGCCCGTGGATGATATGGAGCAAAGCCCACAACCAAACATCGAACAACCAGCGACAGAGCAATCTGCTCCAGCACAGCCTGAGCCTGAGACAGAACCAGAGCCAAATATCTTGGCTCCCACAGAAATATAAGCTTTTCATGCTTTATGTGGATTTAGACTAGAAGTTATTAATAGTTTTAGTATTTGCAGACTTTATATGAATGTATTTCCTCGCCATAAGCTAGAGCGTTTTGGTGTCTTATTTTGTGCACCATTCACTACTATATTATTTTTTTTAGTTTTCTATTTTCTTGATAGGGGATTAAACTTTGCCGATGAAGGCATGTATCTATATTCCATATCACACCCCACATGGCCTTGGGCACTTTCTTCTGATTTTGGAAATTTATTTCATCCAATTTTTATGGCACTGGGTGAAGACTTATATGCTTTTAGAGTATTTACATATTTTGTGATACTTATTGCCTCTAAACTATGCATTATAAGCTCGCTTATATTATTGCAGCGGCACATTAATCTTAATCCTTGGTCATGGTATAGTCTCGGTTTTGCGTTGTGGGCATGTATTCTTGGGTATTATGTGTGCTGGCTACCTACGGCAAGCTATAATACGGCAGCTCTTCTAGGCATTTTTGGCAGCATTGCCTCATTAAATATGTACGCATTTCTCAGTAGGCCGCACAGGTCTATTTCTATGTTGTCAAACAAAAAACTAATAAATTTTTTATATATTTTAATCTTAATCTGCCTAGTGTTTTTTGGTTTTATGGCCTTTATAGGCAAGCCTACTACGGGTGTAGGTATGGGCATTCTGGCTTTCTTTTATATGTATTTTTCTAAAGGTACACGTTCGATTCGCAGTTTTATATATGATACAGGCTTCTGCACTATACTTGTTTTGTTTTTTTTATATTGGTATTTTTTTGTATATACTAATGGAGTTATGACTATAGAGAAGGCATTTCGATATATGGAGTTTTATAGTCATTCTCATAGCTTAAATAACACACTACATATGCTTGCACATTTTTTATTTCCCACATCCTATGTATTGGTACTTGCTACATGGCCTTTATGGGCTTTGGTGTTATGGGCTATGCACAAAGAAAAACATAACATTGCAATAGGTATAACAATCATAATAATGCTTGTATGGCTTATTTCATCATACATTTGGATACATAATTATATTGTGGCACTGATGTTGTGGCCTTTAGCAGTTACAACTTTTGCTGGCGCGTGCATTTGGCGAAAGTCGTGGAAGCATGTCTGGTTGGGTGTACGATTGTCATGTATATTCGCTATATCAGGCTTTATCTACCACGCAGGTTCTGATACTTATTTTGAATTTAAATTGACCGAAGCCCTTGTTTTGCCAGCTCTTGCCATAGTAAGTTTATGCGTAGGCATGATACCCGCACGGCAAAGCAAGGTTTTACCAAGCCTTGCCCTAATATTATGCTGTGGTACCGTGGGCACATTGTTTTTCCCTTTTTTGCAGCCTTCTCGCCAAGGTGGCACTGCCCTTTGGGAGATGACGGAGCCTATAAAATTGCGTCCAAATTCACATCCTATTTTTTTGTCTTTGCCACGTAAAAATTTTACTCAATGGCTGCTTGACACAAGCAATAAGCATGGCTGGAAGGCAGGTACGCCACTAATAAATTCATCATTTTATAGTTCTATTAGCTTGTTTTTGTTAGACGGTTATAAAATTGAGGGCACATGGGCAATGCATTCAAGCTACGTTCCAAAAGAAAAGTACTCACTGTTATTTTCCTATGCACCTGCGGAGGAAGTACGCAAGGCTTGGATTATAAAACCTGCAATAGATTCTCCTAGAAATATGCCTACCGATGTATTTAAAAGTCTTGGCTTACCATTTCCAGAGGGGTATGAACTACTTAGCACATCTCCGCCCGAAAGTGTTGACGGTATCTGGCCATCAGGTCATTATGAAATCTGGAAACCTCAATAATTTTAAATTACACACTAAATTAGTATGATTTCTTATAAAAGATTAGCATTTAGTATTATCATTTGACTAAAATTCTCTATAAATATATTCTTTGCTGATTGTTTATATGTCAATTATTTTTCAATAATTTAAAGAGGGTGTTATGATAAATATTGCTATAATCGGGGCTGGGTACTGGGGGCCAAATCTTATTAGAAATTTCATGTCTGTTAGTAGTGCTAATGTAGCTGCAGTTTGTGACCTATCAGAGGAAAGATTACAAAAAATATCTACTGTATATCCAACAATCAATTGTGTAACAGACTATTCTCTTATCCTCAACGATTCTTCAATCCATGCTGTTGCCATAGCAACTCCTGTGGACACACACTTTAAACTAGCCAAAGCAGCCCTCGATGCTGGAAAACATGTTTTGCTTGAAAAGCCAATGACTAGCAACTCTGCTGAGGCTGCAATCTTAATAGATTTAGCCAAAAAGAAAAACCGCATCCTATTAATTGACCATACCTTCATATACATGGGGGCAGTGCAAAAATTAAAGAGCTTAATCGACAGCGGAGAGCTTGGTCAAATAAATTATTATGACTCTATGCGAGTGAATCTTGGCCTATTTCAGCATGACGTAAATGTTGCATGGGACTTAGCCGTACATGACTTGTCTATACTATATTATTTACTTCCTCAAAAGCCCATAGCTGTCTCGGCAACTGGCATGAGCCATGTGGCTAATCAACCCAAAAATGTGGTTTACATGACACTTTTTTATGAAAATTCTCTCATTGCCCACATCAATGTTAATTGGTTATCGCCTGTAAAGGTTCGCCAAACGCTTATTTCTGGCAGTAAAAAAATGATCGTATTTGACGATTTACACGCCAGTGAAAAAATAAAAATATATGACACTGGTATTTCTGTGCGCACTGCAGAAGATAGGTACAAAACACTTGTAGAATATAGAACTGGTGATGTACTAATTCCTACCTATGATCGGACAGAAGCCCTAAAGGCTGAAGCAGAACATTTTATTGCCTGCATCAATGACCAAGCAAAACCATTTACCCCAGGCGAGCTTGGATATAGCATAGTAAAAACTTTGGAAGCAACGGATCGTTCTCTTGAAGCCAATGGACAATATACGGAGATCTAAATGAAAGTTCCCTTCTTAAATTTAATTGCAGCCTATGAAGATATAAAAGACGAAGTTTTACCAGCCATTGAAAATACACTGTCCAAGGGACAATTTGTTTTGGGTCCTGCTGTGGCAGCCTTTGAGAAGGATTTTGCAGATTTTTGCAATACAAAACATGCTATTGGTGTAAATACTGGTACAAGTGCATTGCACATGGCCTTACTTGCAGCGGGTGTTGGAGATGGAGATGAAGTTATCACTGTTTCTCACACCTTTGTAGCTACCGTAGCAGCAATTTGCTATGCTGGCGCAAAGCCTGTGCTTGTAGATATTGACCCAGTACGCATGACCATGGATCCAGCATGTATCGAGGCAGCAATTACACCAAAGACCAAGGCCATTATCCCCGTGCATCTCTACGGACAAACGGCAGATATGCAACCTATTTTGGACATTGCCAAAAAACATAACCTCATTGTTATCGAAGATGCTTGCCAAGCGCATGGAGCAACATATCAAGGCATAGTAGCAGGATCTATGGGACATATGGGATGTTTTAGTTTTTACCCTGGTAAGAATTTGGGTGCATATGGTGAAGGTGGGGCCATTACGACAAATGATGATAATTATGTAAAACGCGCTAAAATATTAAGAGATTGGGGAGCAGAGGTCAGATATAAGCATGAAGAATTCGGCTTTAATGCGCGCCTAGAAGGCATACAGGGAACAGTTCTTGGAATTCGCCTAAAATACCTTGCCAACTTAAACGCCAAAAGAGCTGAAATTGCCGCCATATATGACAAAGGACTTCAAGATATTGAACTAACAACACCTTGGAAAGATCCTTCAAGTCTGCATGTTTACCATATATATGCAGTACGCACACCACGCAGGAATGAGCTCCAAACCTTTTTACAAGACAATGACATTCAAACTGGACTGCACTACCCCATACCTGTTCACTTACAAAAAGCATATAAATTCTTGGGTTATAGCAAGGGGCAGTTACCCATATCTGAACAGGCTGCAAGCGAAGTGCTTTCATTACCCATGTGTCCATACCTTAATGCGGAACAGGCCCAGTATGTAGTAGAAAAAATAAAAGAGTTTTTCATATGAAATATAATAATTTTTCTGTGGTTACAGGTGGGGCAGGTTTTATTGGAAGCCACCTAGTGGGAAACTTACTCAATAAAGACTGTAACGTTTTGGTCATAGATGATTATTCCAGCGGAAATCTGGAAAATTTATCTGACTATAATGACTATGTCAGCAATGGGCAATTACGCATTGTTGAAGCAGATATTCTAAACTTAGCAAAGATGATTGAGCTATGCCAAGGGGCAGATTTTGTTTACCATCTTGCATGTCGCAATGTACGCTTGAGCCTATGTCAGCCCACCTTGGTTCATGATGTGAATGCCACAGGAACCCTAAATATGCTCAAAGCCGCGGCTAAGGCTAAGGTGAAACGTTTTTTATATTGCTCAAGTTCAGAGGTTAACGGAACAGCCGACATTGTACCCATGCCAGAGGAATATCATTTTAAACCAGAAACAATCTATGGTGCATCAAAACTCACAGGCGAATATTATACAGATGTATTTTACCGCTCAGGTTGGCTTGAAACTAGCATTGTACGTCCACATAACAATTATGGGCCTAGGGAACATTACAAAAGTTATTTAGGCGAAGTAATACCAAGGTTTATTATCCGAGCCCTATATGGTTTACCTCCGCAGATTTATGGAGACGGAAAACAAACTAGAGATTTTACCTACGTCACAGAAACGGTAGATTTTATTACAAGTATCATGCATGAGCCTAAATGTGCAGGTATGACGCTTAACCTTTGTCACGGTGAAGAAGTTTCCATTTCCCAAATTGCAACCCTTGTTTCTGAGTTGACACAATTTTCTGGTGGGCCAGAATATTTGCCTGGTAGACCTGCGGACGTATTACGTTTGTTCGGTGATAATACCCTTTTACAGCAAACCTTGGGAAGAACACCAAAAATCAATATTCGTGAGGGCTTGGCTTTGACTGTAGACTGGTTTCGCAAACATGTTCCGCCAACCCAAGAAATTATCAACTCCATGGATGCCAAGTGCTGGGAAAACCTTGCAACGGAAGATTGGCTAAAAGATATTATTGGAAGGAAAATCTAATGATTCCTATAGCAAAACCCGTGCTTGGTGATGCAGAATGTAAAGCCGCTGAAAAAGTCATAAGAAGTGGATGGGTCACTCAAGGCCCCTGTGTACAACAGTTTGAAGCAAACTTCGCAGCCCATGTAGCCTCCCCATACGCTTGTGCAGTTTCCAACTGCACAACAGCACTACACCTCTCACTCTTGGCCTTAGGGGTGGGTGCTGGAGATGTAGTTATAACCGCAAGCCACTCATTTATTGCCACTGCCAACTCTGTGCGCATGTGCAACGCAGAACCTGTTTTTGCAGACATAGGGCTAGATAGTTATAATATTAGCGTTGAATCTGTGCAAAAAATTTTAGATGAGGATTTTGTTGAGCAAGATGGTTCATATTATTATAAAAAATTAAATAAGCTGCTACATTCAAAATCAAGCCCCTTGCACCATTGTGCTGCCCCCTTGGGTCGGCTTGGAGCTATTTTGGTAGTTCATCAAGTAGGGATGCCCACCGACATGCAAGGCTTTATGAGCTTGGCAAAAAATATCAATGTCCCGCTGATTGAAGATGCCGCCTGCGCTTGCGGTTCTAAAGTTTTGGTTAATGGTGCGTGGGATTATATAGGACAACCTCATAGTGCTGCCGCTTGCTTTAGCTTTCACCCTCGCAAGCTACTAAGCACTGGAGATGGTGGAATAATCACCACTAAATCCAAAGAGCTTGATGCACATTTTCGTTTATTACGCCAACACGGAATGAGTATTTCTGATGCTACGCGCCATAATGCAAAATCTGTTGTTTTTGAAGAATATGTCGAAGCAGCATATAATTATCGCATGACTGACATCCAGGCTGCCATAGGCATTGAACAACTTCACCGTTTGCAAGATATGGTTATAAAACGTCGAGAAATAGCAGATATTTATTTTGGTGAGCTTGCCAATTTACCTGACTTTTTTATTCTCCCAGAACCCAATTATGCCAAAAGTAATTGGCAAACATTTTTATTGCAATTGCACGACTCTAAAAAGCAATTACCTTTTATGCAATACATGCTAGAATGTGGCATAGCCACAAGGCGTGGAATCATGTGTGCACACAGGGAAGCCCCATATGTGGGAGCTTGGGATGACAAAGAACTGCCCCATAGTGCCACTGCTCAAGACTGCTGTGTTGCCATACCCTTATTCATGCAGATGACTGAACTTGAAATTGAAAAAATCATTGAAAATATTAAGAAATTTTTTAAAAGCGTGTGAATAAACTAAGGAATAATATAGCCATGAATAAACTACCCCACTTTCTCATTGGTGGTGCAGCTCGTACAGCGACCACTTGGCTTTGCCATGCATTGCTTGAGCACCCAGAAATTTACCTACCACGTCCTTTAGTTCCTGAACCTAAGTTTTTTGCTCGCCCACAAGAATATGAAAAAGGCCTCACATGGTATGCTAAAACATGGTTTGATGACGCAAAAACACAACAAATTCGTGGCGAAAAAAGTACAAGTTATCTTGAAACAGTGGGAACAGCAAAACGCATCCATGCGCATTTACCAGATGTAAAACTCATATTCATATTACGCAATCCAGCAGATAGAGCCCTATCCAACTACTATTGGTCACGTCACAATGGAATCGAAACAGAAAGCTTTGAACGCGCCATTGAACTTGAAGAAGAAAGAACAAAAAACCTTCCTATAGCTTTGCAAGAGGCAAAACCCTTTTCATACCTTGAACGTGGATTTTACGCCAAACAATTACAACCTTATTTTGAACTATTTCCAAAGCAAAATATCTTGTGCCTAAAAACAGAAGATATTGACAGAAATCCCCAGTCTTTCATGGGCAAAACTTTGCAGTTGCTTGGATTATCAGAGTCTAAAGCGAACTATTCTCACATTGGGAATATTAATGTTGCCAAGGATGAAGAAGAAGCCACAATGACACAGTCTACACGCAAATTGTTAGATGATTTATTCTATGACGACCATAAAGCCTTGGTTTCATTATTAGGTGAGGATTTTTTAACATGGTAACAGTACCTAAACTTTGTGTAATTACCCCCATATTCAACGAAGAAGAAGGGCTTGAGCACTACGTGGAGAGCGTTAAAAAGGTTATTTTGTCAAGGGATGACTTTGTAACTCAGGTAATTTTTGTTGATGATGGCAGCACAGATTCCAGCTGGAGTATAATTGAACGCATCTGCGCAGAAGATGCTCATTTTACAGGCTTACGGCTGTCCAGAAATTTTGGTTCACACATAGCCATTAGCGCTGGCATAGATGCAACACAAGATGCCGATATGGTATGCACATTAGCCTGTGACTTACAAGATCCTACTGAAACAATTCTTGAATTCATAGAAAAGTGGAAAAATGGTGCCCAAATAGTTTGGGGTAAAAGGCAAACACGGCAAGACAGCTCATGGAAAATTGTGGCAAGCGACTTTTTTACAAAACTTTTGGCCCGCTATGCCATGCCGAAAAACTCACTATTTTGTACTGGCAGTTTTTTACTTATGGATAAAATAGTCGTGGATGCTTTCAAATCATTTCAAGAACAACATCGCATAACCTTTGCCTTGGTCGCCTGGACAGGGTTTTCACAAGATACAGTGCTTTATAACAGGCAAGCCAGACACACAGGGGCTTCTGGTTGGACGCTAGCAAAAATGTTTAAATCCATGTATGACGCATTTATTGGATTTTCTCTACTACCCATAAAGCTCATTACCAGCATCGCAATAGTATTTTTTATTATTGATCTTGTAGCAATCATTTATTTAATTTGGTCATGGCTTTGGTTTGATGTGGTTTCTGGCTGGACAAGTATTATGGTAATCATGCTTTTTTGCTTTGGTTTGCTCTTTCTTATGCTGGGGATTATGGGAGAATATCTTGCTAGAATTTATGGAGAGGTCAGCGGCAGACCACTGTACTTTATACAATCACGAACCAATGATATTAAGTAGTAATTTTCATGCAAGAACACTTGGTACAAACTCAACTGACAAATACTAAAGCAACGCCGCATCTTGCTTGGGCAGAGGGTGCAACCTTAAGCATACCCAATGCTCTTGCCAAACAACTAAATGTTGAGGTAGGCTCAAGCATTGATAGTGCTAGTATCTACCCAATTGATGCAATGTGGTCTGAGCAAATCCGTGATTTTGCAACTTGGATTGAAAAAGCACCCACAAGTTCAAAACTCCCCTTCTCATATCAAAAAATACCAAGCTCCGTTCGCTCAATTATAGCAAAAATAATAGGGCGTTACCAACGCCAGCGTACACACGTTTGGGCCAAATTTCCAACATGGCCTTTGGATTTGTCCGCAGATATATTGGCAGACCTTGCAAAACCTGCCCATAGGCAAAAAGAAACATATGTTGTTTTATCCCACGACCTTGATTCACTTGAAGGTTTAGAAAATGCAGTTAACTACTTTTTACCCCTTGAAGAAGCCGTGGGCGCACGCTCTACTAATTACGTAGTTCCAGCACTTTGGAAACTACCACACAATCTATTACACAATCTTGTTGAGCGCGGTCATGAGCTTGGCGTGCATGGTTATAATCATGCCAACACAACTCCATTTTCTAACCAAGAAGAATGCTATGATAGACTCTACCAAGCAAAACAAATACTAAAGGATTATCCAATTAGGGGTTATCGTGCCCCTTCATTAATACGCACTCCCATGCTTTTGCAGGGTCTATCCAAACTTTTTGAGTATGACAGCAGTATTCCCACTTCTGGTGGACTTTTTCCAAAACCCAATAATGGTTGCGCTTCGGCTAGACCTTTTTATTCACAAAATATTGCTGTTCTACCACTGTCAATGCCACGTGATGGTAGCTTGCTATTTTTAGGGCATAATGCACAGCAAATCGTCGAAATATGGAAAAAATGCGCCAAAATGATTATAAATTCTGGTGGTATTGTTGTGCTACTTACCCACTGTGAAAAAAGGTTCTCTGGTAATCCCGCCATGCTTAAAGCCTATGAACAAATTCTTTTGTGGTTTTCAAAGCAACAAAAATGCCGCTTTGTAACTGCATATGATGCAATTAATTTGTATATAGGAACACAAAATGGAATATAATAAGGCAAAATTTCACACGGCAGTATTGGATGCAACACTACTTACAAACATCAAAAATACTCTCACAACAAAAACATATACTTCTATCTTAGATGTAG
The DNA here is from genome assembly GCA_964371345.1 of uncultured Desulfovibrionaceae bacterium. Classification (GTDB taxonomy): domain Bacteria; phylum Desulfobacterota; class Desulfovibrionia; order Desulfovibrionales; family Desulfovibrionaceae; genus CAYJAD01. The sequence continues at coordinate 14,699 of CAYJNE010000014.1, forward strand.
GTTGCGGTTCAGGAGAACTCCTTCATGCATCTTTAGAGTTTGGCCAAAGCTTGGAAATATGTGTGGGTGTTGATATATCAGAACAAAACACAACGGCGGCCTCAAAAAAATTACAAAACCTGCCCAATCTAAAAGAACTTTCTATTATTTGTTGCGATTATATGCAACAAAACTTGCCCAAGGTCGATTTAATTGTTTCCAGTAGCACATTACATTTAATTAATGCCCCAACGAAGAATATACTCTCTAAAGTTGCACAAGAAGTTAATGATGGCGGGCGCATTATCTTTACAGTGCCAATAGCTTGTACATACAACACCTTGCTTATATGTGTGCGTAAGATTTTACGCATGGTTGATTGTAAGGCCACGCGCTTCATCATAAAAAAACTTGCGCGTATAGTTTTTCCATCCATTAATGAAGAAATTATCGAGGAAAGAATACCATATATGTTCATAATACCAAAATTCACATTTTCTAAGAGACATCACATATTTCTTGAAAGTAAGGGCATGAAATTTGTGAGTGAAGAAAAAACAAAGTATATTTTTGGAAAACCTCAACACTCTGTGTTTATATATGAAAAATAAATATTTTTTGAATTTATTAAAAATATTCATATCCATAAGTATTTTTGCCTTTGCTTGCTTCCTCTTAGATTTAGAAAACATTTTAAATTTATTGAAAAAAATTGATTTTTCCGATGTATTAAGTGCATTGCTTTTCGTACTACTCTCGATATTTGCAATGACAATACGTTGGTATTATTTTTTAAAAGCAACAGGTAAGCATTTCAACTTCTTATACATATTAAAAACATCACTTATGGGTGTGTTTTTTAATAGCTTTATTCCTGGAAATCTTGGGAATGACATTTACAGATTTACCATTGCAACAAAAATTATTGAAAACAAATCTCAAGTGTTAGCTCTTCTAATTAAAGAAAGAATTATAGGGTTAATAATGTTATTATGTGTTTATGTAGTTGGGTTTGCGTTTTTTGCCACATACAATAAAGCACCTGAAATATTTTTACTAATATTATTAGCATGTTGTTTTGGAGTAATCGTTGGTATGAGCTTTCCATATTGGGGCAAATACATCTTGGGTTTGACAAAAAGATTTCTCAGCGAGCAACTAACCAACTCCATTAATGTCATACTGTCAGAACAATCCATCTTAAAAAAACAATACAGTACCCAAATCATACTATTAAGTATTATCACACATGCAATGTTTGTATTATCTATATATACAGTTTGCCACTCTATGAAAATTGATGCTCCAATAGCTGTTATTGCCATGACCGTAACCATTGTGGAACTTGCAAGGTTTGTCCCCATTACCATGCAGGGTATTGGCATAAGAGAAGCGGCCTTTGCTTGGACATTTTCCTTGCTAGGATTCCAAGCAGATGAAGGTTTTGCCTTGGGAGCTGTGGCTTACGCTATCTTAGCTCTGGGCCAATTACTTGTAGGTGGTATTAGTATTATTATTCCAGTAAAGTCTCATAATAACTAAACTATATTTTGGAGTAGAAAATGCCTATTGCAGAAAGTACAAAACTTGGAAACAATGTTTTCATCCCTCATCCTCAGCTTGTTAACCTTTACGGATGCACAGTAGGAGATGATACCAAAATTGGAACATTTGTAGAAATTCAAAAAAACGCAACCATTGGTTCTAGATGCAAAATATCATCCCATTCCTTTATTTGTGAAGGTGTTAACATAGAAAATGAAGTCTTTGTTGGACATGGCGTAATGTTTACCAATGATAAATTTCCACGATCCACCATAAATGGAGAACTTGCCACTGAGGCAGACTGGACATGCATTCCCACAAGAGTTTGCAAAGGAGCAAGTATAGGTTCCAATGCAACCATTCTCTGTGGTATCACCATTGGTGAAAATGCTTTAATTGCCGCAGGTGCCGTAGTAACTAAGGATGTGCCTCCCAACACTTTGGCCATTGGAAACCCTGCTGTGTTCAAAAGTTTACCCAATGGCTAGATAATCACAATACAATGTGACACTTTGCTATCTTTATAAATTTGCTTTTTTTTCGTTCTTATTCTACACTTTGCGCAGTAAGTAGAATTACATTTTAACAGGAGTTTACATGAATCTAAAAGCTATTTTAACTATTATGATTTTTACAGGTTCTTTGCTAGTTGTTTCTGTACTTGATGCCGATGCTGCACGCCGTTTTGGTGGTGGACGCTCCTTTGGCAGCAAGCCTTCCATGAATAGATCAACAACTGCGCCCAAGCAACAACAGCCCGCTGTTACTCAGCAACAGCAAGGTACACAACAAGGTGCCGCCGCCGCTGGTGCAGGAGCTAGAAAACCTGGTATGCTTGGCGGTATGGGCGGAATATTTGGTGGTTTGCTTGCAGGAACCTTGCTTGGCTCCCTACTTTTTGGCGCGCCCTTCACAGGCGGCGGCATGATGGATATATTGATGATTGCCATTTTGCTTTACGTTGCCTTTAGGCTTTTTGCTCGGTTCAAAATGAACCAAAGGGCAACACAGCCAGCGGCAGAAGGCCCCGCACAATATCAACAAACCGACTACGGTGATAGGTGGGATAATCTTAAACAAGGCGAAGGAGGCCCCGCAACGGCGGCAGGCCCACCCGTGCCAGAAGGTTTTGACGTAGAGGATTTCTTAAAAGGTGCTAAAATGGCTTATAATCGCTTACAAGCCGCATGGGATAAGCGTGACCTAGAAGACATTGCTCTTTTTACAAGCCAAGCCGTGCAAGATGAAGTCAAAAAACAGTTTGAAGAAGACCCAGAGCCAGGCAAAACAGAAATACTACTCTCCAACGCGCAACTTTTAAGCGTTACGGAAGAAAATGACGAACAAAGAGCCACGGTGTTCTTTGATGTGCTTTTGCGTGAAGACTCCAATAAAGACACAGCCCAAGCTCGTGAAG
>CAYJNE010000015.1:0-16541 GCA_964371345.1 uncultured Desulfovibrionaceae bacterium
ATCCTTAATTGCTTGACAAAGAACTATAACATTTTTAGCAAAAACATGCAATACAGAGGCTTGGGGGTGGCAGGGCAAACGCATCTAAATTTATGTTTTATTAGTTTTTCCTATGTAGTTTAAGAGGTCTAGATTACTTCCACTGCCTGTTCTGTCCTGAGGAGGGTATAGCCCTACGTGATGATGGGGAAACCCCGTCACTCCAAGGTCTGAGCGTAGGGAAAGACCCTATTCTGTCACTCCGAGGAGCGAAGCGACGTGGGAGTCCATGCCTTTAACGTAGAAAAGCAAGAACGGCAAAAAAGCATGGATTCCCACGTCGCTACGCTCCTCGGAATGACATAACCAGAGTGCGTATAAAGGTAAAAAGCCTACTATCTATGCTACAATAATGGTACAATTTAGACGAGTTTGCCCTGTTAAGGGCGGACTGGTAACACCACGAATTTCACGTTATGTGCTTGTAAGGAAACGCTGATTTAATAGGCTTTTCCTTAAGTTTTTGAAGGTTGAGTTTTTTTTAATTAATCACTCTCAATTTGATATTGCTCAAACTTATCTGTGACGGCACTCAAAAGCATAGCCATGGTTGCAGAAACTAGAGCCAGTGCCCTTGCTGGAACTTGCTCAAGGCTCTCTATATTAAACAAAGCTTTAAAAAATTGGCGCGGGCAGTTTTGTTGTTCCCCTTTGCCAAGCATCTCCATATACGGGGAAAAATGTGTATCCACAAAATGTTTGGCCTCACTTTTGGGAATTCCATGTTCTTTTAATAAAGCCGAGGTTGAGCGCAAATAATCCACCAAAACAGCGTTGGGTGCATGCACCATAAGCCCAGCCACCACAGCCGCATGAACAAAACCATACCACTCTCGCCTAAAAAATCCGCTGTCATTAATTTCTAGGCCAGATTCGGCAATATTGGCGGCCAATTGATCTACCTGTGTTCGTTCTGTGTTTAAGGTAAAGAGTATACAAGCAGCCTCAACACCTTGCGCACGGCTTAAAACCTTCTTTGACATAATTTTTTCCCCTATTCTTAGACGTATCTTGCCTTGTACTTAATACAGCGTCAAGTCCACAAATAACAATAAAAAGTTACAATTTTGTATGTAGACATAAAGTTATAAACAATATAAACGATATGTGCTGTAGATAAACTTTGCGCATTTACAATATTTCTTTAAAAAAGAGGATGAACGAATGAAGCTACTATTTAGAATTCTATTGCCTATGTTTGCCTTACTTATCATTCTTTTAGGTGCAAATAGCTACATGAGCTACCAAGAAGCGTCCACAGGGCTACGTGAGGCGGCTGAAGAAACTTTGCAAGCTGAAACTCATGCTCTTGCAACCTATATTGCCGAGATCGGTATTAAAAACAAAGAAGACATTAGCCGTATTGCTCAAGGCATGGAAGTTACCAACTTCTACGCTGGTGATATTACCTCACCAGAGCATGTAGCAGCCACCAATGACGCTCTAGCCAGAGTGCAAGCAACTTATCCTGACATTGAAAATATTACCATTCTTGACTTAGAGGGTAATAGCATTGCTTCATCTGATGTAAAATTTGCCCCGCTTGGTGAAAATTTTGCGGATAGGTCATATCATAAAGCATCCATAAAAGGCGACGTATTTGCCACATCCATTTACATGAGCCGCTTAAACAATCAGCCAGTTATATCCGTATCCTCCCCCATTAAGGTTGGTGAGCAAATTGTGGGTGTTTTGCGTGGTTCTTTAAGCATTGCAGAGCTTGCCAAATATCTTGAAAGTATTGCCATTGGCGAAAATGGTTTTGCTTATGTGCTAAATGAAGACGCCCTTGTTGCTATTTCTCGAGTTAAAGAGTGGCTTTTTAAGAAAGACCTTCCTGTATCTGATTTATATAAAAGATGGGTAAGTGCAGGCGGTGAGGGCTTAGAAAAAGTTGTTGGTAACACTGGCGAAGTTGTATTTGCTTACTACCAAGCCATACCCGACATGAAAATCACCGTTATTGTGCGTGCGCCAGAAAATGAAATACTTGCAACGCTAACTAACATTCGTGATACTAGCGTTATTGTTGCCATTATAGCCCTGCTTGCTGGTGCTGTTGTTGTATACTTAATTGTTAAGCCTATAGTTAGTTCACTAGATCGCGGCGTTACTTTTGCCAATGACATAGCTAGTGGTAAACTCGACGGCACACTTGATGTAAACCGCAAGGACGAAATTGGCGCACTTGCTAACGCCCTACGCTCCATACCAGTCACCTTAAACGGCGTTACCGAAGAATATTCAATGCTTGGCAGACAAATTCGTGACGGTTACCTTGATACCACTGGTGACTCATCTAAATTCAGCGGTGACTTTGCAAACCTTGTACAAGGTACCAACACCATTTTGAATAACTTTAGATCATTGCTTGAAAACATCAACTCACCTGTATTTGTTTTGGATAAAGAACTAAATGCAACCTATGCCAACGCAGTAACTCGCTCGCTTGTGGGTGAAGATTACATGGGCAAAAATTGCAAAACCCTCTTTAATAACGAAGATGATGGCACAGACCAAGACGCAGTACTCATTGCTTACAGAACTAAAAAACCTGCTTCCAATGATACTGTGACCCGTCCTCAAGGGCGTCAAATTGACGTAACTTACAGTGCTATCCCCATGCTTGATGACCGTGGTGAATTTAACGCCATGCTTATCTTAGTAACTGACGTTACAAGCATTAAAAAGACCCAACGCACCATTATGGAAGTGGCCCAATCTGCCAATGACATTGCTAACCGTGCCGCCGCCGCCGCAGAGCAACTTTCTGCTCAGGTAGAACAAGTAAGCCGTGGCACAAGTGAACAACGTGACAGAACAGCCTCAGCCGCCGCCGCCATTGAAGAAATGAACGCAACTGTACTTGAAGTTGCTAGAAATGCAGAAGAAGCCCGCATCCAAGCTGGTGAAACTCAAAATAAAGCCAATGAAGGCGCGCACCTTGTGGAACGTGTTGTTAAGTCTATGGATGAAGTTAACGCAGTATCTGGAACACTTTCTGAGAACATCCAAGCCCTTGGCACTCAAGCCGAGGCCATTGGTAGTGTTATGAGTGTTATTTCTGACATCGCAGACCAAACCAACCTACTTGCCCTTAACGCCGCCATTGAGGCCGCCCGTGCTGGTGAAGCTGGACGTGGCTTTGCGGTTGTTGCGGACGAAGTACGCAAGTTGGCTGAAAAAACCATGTCTGCCACCACTGAGGTTGGAACAAGCATTAGCGGCATTCAAACATCCACCGCCGCCAATATCCAGCAATTTGGTAAGGCCACTAAGATTATTGGCGAAGCCACAGACCTTGCCAATACATCTGGCCAAGCTTTGACAGAAATTCACAGCCTAGCCGAAGGCAATGCTGGCCTTATTACTGGCATTGCAACTGCCGCTGAAGAACAATCAGCCACGGCTGAAGAAATCCACTTGGCTGCAGAAGGCGTTAACCGCATTGCTGATGAAATTTCTTCTGGCATGGAAGAAGCAGCAGTTGCCGTGCGTGAACTTGCTGAACTGTCCCTTGAGCTTAGGGAAACCCTAAACAGACTACAAAACCTATAATAATTAAATAACCAAAGCCCCCTTTGCACAGCAGTGCAAAGGGGGCTTTTTTTTATATTTCTATTTTTGATTGCCGCTAAACGCTTATCCATTGATGAGCTTGGGGGCCAGAATTATCCATAAGCATTGTGAGCACATCGAGCAATTCATCCATAGAATTACCCTCATTAATTACTTCGTCTTGTGCATTGCTAATGCTAAATAAGCACTGTTCGTCAGTTAATATTAACGATATTTTTTTTGCATCATCACCTTGCGAAGATGTGGGAATATATTGGCAAAGTACTAGCAAGTCACAAACGGCTTGCATAAGCTCTTGTTCGTCTTCTGATTGAGTAAATGCATTGGCATAGGGTATGCTTATGACAAGGCGCAATGAAGGCATGGATAATAAATATTCAAACTGCCAACTTTGTAGGCCGCGGCCTGCAAAGCCATAAGCAAAATAATGTATGTCCTTATCCGTAGCTTCCTGTTCATCTTCGCCTATCTCATTAAACATTTTATACAGTTGCGCAGAGTCATCAAAAAAATCATGCATTGTTGTCATGTCAAAATCTTCCCCAAAGGGAGAAAAATTTCCGTCAGTGGAAAAATAATTGGCATCAACAGCCACAAGGCGTTGTGCCACTCCATTGGGCAATGGCGGAAGCAAGAAATTTCCTTCCTCCGCCTTTTCAAGAAATTCTTGCAATGCTATATCTATTTTTGTTGTCATAATTAAATCCTTGTATTGCGTGTTAAAACTATTTTATTTAACATTTGAGCATCAATATTCATTGGGGTTCTTCAAATAGCGAATTATGCCTTTAATATATCCACCCAAATCTCTAAACAAAATACTTTGCATATTTTCTTTATCATACTCGCTTAATATTTCATCAACTTTATGCACAGTAACCGATATACCATCTGGAATATCCACAGGTGCCTTGCCTATCTCTAACTTCTTATTATAGGCGTCTAGCTTCTTTGCAGTTTGCTGGGCGAGCTCAAGATATTCAGCGTAAGGGGGAGGTTTTGGCCCCTCCATATCGCTGTCCCAATATAATTCTTTAAGCATTTTATTATATGCATCAGGAGTAATGTTCATAATTTTATCGTAAACTTTATGGGTAATAAACACAGGAGGGGTTATTTCCTTTTCCCCTTGCTGAAGCTGCTGATTATCAAAGCCAGTAACTTTAACTTCAGCCGTATCTGGATTTATGGAGAGCAAATAACCGCTACTTGAACGACTAACATTACCCACAAGAAAGTCCATCCACTCTAGTTCACAATATTTTTCTAACAAATTTTCAATTAATTTAACGCCTTTACCAGATGACGCAAGGTGATTTATGCACTTTAACAATGACATTTTCGTACCGTCTTCAACTTGCCCAACGCTATACCGCTTTGACTGCAATATATTTTTAGCAACGTTTCCAGATTCAACTTTTGTAAAAAGCCCAAAGTTATTATCAAGTACCCCCACCTTGCACTGGGAATAGCAATCAAAACCAATATATTTTGACAAAGTCGCCATAGCCACGCCGTCAATACAATCTACCACGTTAGGATAATAACCTTGGCCATTATATTGAAATAAGTAGCTGTCATTCCCCACTTTGCAAGGTGTGCTGTTGATTATGAACTTTTTATTATCCGCACTCCCTTTTGGGGTATCTTGTAGCCCATGCTTGTGCAAATATTTCATGTCAAAGCCTTGCGCAGTGCCTAAAATAGCAGTGCTTGGACGCAGATTGTAGCTAAAGGCATCTTTTATTTGCTCGGCAGTCAAGGGCGATATTTTTTGAAGTGCCGTATAATAACCTGCAAATTTAGTAATTGTTGCGTGGCCTTCATTTACTAACACTTTTAAAGCCTGTTTTTCTTGAAATCCTAAGCCTCGATAGTATCTTATGGTTGCTTTAAGTGAAGCTTGTGATTTAAAAAGGTCCTTATGTTGCTTATGCATTTCCTTTATAAATTCCCTCACCTGACTTGGCCCTTTATCTTTATTTTCTTTGTCAGCGTCAACGGCGTCTTTATATGGTTGAGATAATTTTATTATAGCTTTGATTGCCGCGCTATTTTGTGCAATCGCTTCATCTAAGCTAATACTAAGATTCTTTATTGTTTCGCTGTGTCCAGTGCCAACCATTTGAAATTTCTTAGCTGTTGATAATATATTATCTATTGCATCAGTGGTTTTGTTGACCCTTTTTCTGACTTTAGACTGCCCCAAGGGGGGTATGGTTTTATTAAAAACATTTAATAAATCTTCGTTTTTTATATCCTGCCCAATAAAAGTTTTAAGCTCTACAATTTGGCCCTTGGCTCTTTCAAGGGAGCTTGTAAGCATCTTATACAAAATGGAATCTTTAGACTCTGCCTTTTTGCTTACTGTTTTGTCGTGCAGATATGACGCTGTATATTCGTTAGCCTTGTCATTTATTTTACTGATATTATTGTCAATAATTTTTTCAAGTGCTGTTAAAACTTCCTTTGACACTGCTTTTTGACCAGCGTGTTTAATAATTTGATCTATTGGGTCAAACACATCCTCTATTGTACTGTTAAATAATTTTTCAATGTCAGAGCCTTCAATATTTGCAAGCTTCATGGCACTCATTACTTGGGTGGGTGTTAAATCGTTATATTTTTTCAAATGACTTCTATAAGCATAGGTCATGGCAAACATGCTGTTTTTTCGAGCATTACAAATATCTATTTGCTCTTGTAGGTTTTTCCCAGTAAAATTAGCAATATTTTGCAAATTCCTTACAATATCGTCTTGACATGCATATGCTTTGGCCATTGCGTCCATTACTTGCTTAGAATTTCCTTTAGCAAATTCTCCTACTGGTATTTCATCTAGTGCTTTCAATGCATCATCAGCTTTTTTGATATTTTTTTCTAGCTCTCGAATTTCTTTATTGCCATCAGCGCGAGCTTGCTTAAGTTCAGAGTCAATTAAGGTCATCAAGTTTTGTGCTTGCACGTACTTGCGCTCCTTTTCTACTTTTCTAAGCTCTGGACTTGCGTGAATTATTGTTCCTGTTTTTTTTATGTCTGCAAAGCCAATGCAATTGGCAAAAAATTCTTTTGTAATTGTTATGTCAGATTGCAACCTTGCAACCATAGCCCCCACGTTCTTCCCGTTTTTCTCCCCATATGCTATAATTTCGTTAATGAGATTATGCTTTGCATCAAGATAATTTTTTCGTAGTGCAACAGTTTTGGCATCATCATTGCCAACCTTTACTATGGACAATTTGTCTAATTGTCTTTCATAAAAAACAATTTTCCCATAGGCTTTATTCAAAGTTTTATCTTTTAAGCTTGTGGCAGTGAGTAACTTAATGTCTTCAACTGTAAAGTTTTTTGTGGTGTAGTCATTAGCTTTTAAGACCAAATCAGCAAGTCTTTCCTTGCTATTTTTAGTTAACGAAGGCTGCACAGGATTTTGTATATCCAAGCTTTTTGGCTTTACATTTTCTGCGCCTTTCTCAGTGCTAATTTGTTGTGGGGCATCAACATGAATTTTATTATTTACAATTATGTTACTCACAATATTTCTCCATTAAATTTAGCATATTAAATTTTTTTCACACGAAAAGTGCAAACAAAGTTTACATCTGCATCCACGCACAATAGCATAAAGCAACAATAATGCCAATTCACAAACTCCAGTCAATATACGCAAAGCATGGCAAATTCCAATTTAATTATTTTGAAATTAATGCATGATGTTAGTAATATTTTTTATTACTTTTTACAGAGTGCATAGCCCTCAAATTATATTGATTGAGCCTACAAACAGTTTTTGTTCCTTGACGCTACCCTCTTATGCATGTACTATCCCCTATGCTAGCAATTTTTTTAGTATGTTTTTAGTCTTGTATACAAAAAACATAATAATTTAGAGGAGGAACGAAGGCTTATGACAACGGACCGCATTACAACCCTGTCCAATGAAAAACGGAGTTACATCCCCCCCATGCATGGTAAATCTACAGCTTGGGTACGTAGCGCCGAGGAATACGAAGCCATATGCAAACGTGCATTGGAAGACCCAGATGGTTTTTGGGCAGAGCGAGCGGAGCATCTACTCCATTGGTTTAAGCCTTGGGATAAAGTTCTTACTTCCGACCCAGAAAATTATAAATATGAGTGGTTTAAAGGCGGAAAGCTAAATGCAGCCTTTAACTGTATTGACCGCCACCTAATCAGCGGCAGGCGCAACAAAGCCGCCCTCATCTGGCAGGGTGAGCGTGAAAGCGAAGTGCGCTGTTATACCTATCAAATGCTTTATACAGAAGTATGCCGCATTGCCCACGCCTTAAGCTCACTGCGTGTGCGTAAGGGTGATAGAGTTGCCCTCTATATGCCCATGATTCCTGAACTAATCATCGCTATGCTTGCTTGTGCTCGCATTGGGGCCATACATACAGCCATATTCTCAGGCTATGCCGAAGGTGGTGTTCTTGGGCGTATTCAAGATGCCAAAGCCAAGGTAGTTATTACCGCAGACGCAGTTATGCGTGGCGGTAAACCAAAGCCGCTCAAAGCTAATCTTGACCCCATTTTACAAAAATGCCCCTCGGTGGCCCACGTTGTGGTGGTAAACAGAGCCAACCAAGAAGTGGAAATGGATCGCAGGCGTGACATCTGGTGGCATGACCTCTTGGACGACTTCACCCTTGATGCAGATTTTCCGTGCGAATCCATGGACGCAACTGACACTCTTTTCTTACTACACACCAGCGGCAGCACAGGCAAACCCACTGGTGTTATGCACGCAACAGGTGGCTATTTGACCTATGCCGCACACACCACGCAATGGGTTTTTGATATGCGTGATGATGATGTATACTGGTGTACTGCAGACGTTGGCTGGATTACAGGCCATACCTATATGGTCTATGGCCCCCTTGCCCTTGGTGCGACCACAGTAATGTTTGAGGGTGTACCCAACTGGCCAACACCCGACCGCTATTGGAGTATTGTAGAAAAATTCCGAGTAAATATATTCTACACAGCACCTACGGTTATTCGCTCACTCATGCGAGTGGGTGAAGCCTGGACAGAAAGATATGACCTATCATCGCTGCGCATTTTGGGCTCAGTGGGCGAACCCATTAACCCCGAAGCCTGGATGTGGTATAGAAGTGTCATCGGGCGTGATGAATTGCCAGTCATTGACACTTGGTGGCAAACGGAAACTGGCGGGGCTATGATTGCCGCCCTACCCTATGTTACCAAGCTAAGACCAGGTTCAGCAAGCTTCCCCCTACCAGGCATTGATGCTGTGGTTATGGACGGAGACAGCAGCGATACTGAAAGTGACGGTCGTGGCGGGCACTTGGTTATTCGCAAACCATGGCCTGGCATGATGAAGGGTGTTTACGGCAATCCTGAAAAGTATAAATCATACTTTGAACGCTTTGGCGGATATCAATCTGGTGACGGTGCAAGAATTGATGATGAAGGCTATTTCTGGATTTTGGGGCGTATTGACGATTCCATTAACGTGTCAGGCCACCGCCTCTCCACCTCAGAAATTGAGTCTGCACTGGTTGCGCACAAAAAAGTGGCAGAAGCCGCCGTTGTGCCCATGCCGCACGACTTAAAGGGTGAATCCATTTACGCCTATGTGACCTTGCGTGACGATATTCCTTGGTCTGAAGAATTACGCAAAGAATTGCGTGACACTGTTCGCCGTGACATTGGCCCACTGGCAACTCCAGAAATAATCCAATTTACCACTGGTATGCCCAAAACATGCTCAGGCAAAATTATCCGCCGCATGTTGCGCAAAATTGCCGCTGGTGAATATGAGGAATTGGGCGATACCACAACCCTTGCCCAACCAGAAATATTGGCAGAAGTTATTAGTGCCAGTAAAAATGTTAAGGCAGGAAAGCCAGAGCTTGATGCCTCTTAATAGTTAAATTAACAAAACAAAAACCCCGCCCAAAGTTTACTTTGAGCGGGGTTTTTTGTTTATAGCTTAAAAGCTTATTGCTTAAACAGCGTGGGTTAGTGCTTGACGGTAACCCCCAAGTCTACGACTTTCTTTGCGAGAGCGCAAAAGGCCCTGACGCATTTCTTCACGTTTTTCTTGTGCAAGCTCAGTAAGAATTACCTGCATGTCATGCACTTTGTATAAACGCTCCTTATATGAGTCCACATCACAACCCATACGTGCTTCCCAAGCTTGTGATAAAACCCATGAGCGTTGCCCTGATAGCTCTAGTGCGCCGTCTACATCGCCATTTTTTAAGGCTTGTAGCTCCTTTTCGCCAAGCTTCAAAGCTTCATCAATATAGTCTGCTGCTGATTGCATAAAATCGCCTCCTCTCCTTAGGCCATTATTGTTGCACAGCGGTGCGGATGTCTTCACGCAGGACTTGAATAGCCTTTTTCCAGCTATCGCATACAGGAATAAATTCATATTCCAATAGGTCAGCAAGCAAAATCCAATCTTCATTTTCCAAAATTTCTATCATTTCAGCAAGTAAAGAACTTAAGTTTTCAGAGCTGGTAGTAAATTCTTTATTCTTACTAAGGCTAAACTCATTGCGAAGCACATTAATCATGCCCATGAAGTCACGGGTAACATCAATCAAATCTTGGAAAAGCTCCAAGGCTTCTGCGTCCTCAGCTTGACGGAAAAGGCGAGCCACTTCTCTGCCACCGCTAGCCATCATTTGAGTAACTTTATACATTTCACGGGCAATGCTTATGGCCATTTCGCCAACTGGCATAGAGCGCACTTCAACGCTTTCTATGGAATCACAACCAATGTCTTCTGCTTGGTGTGGGTATATTTCAGAAAACTGTTCTTGGTTTACCAAAATGTCAGTAACAACACGGTTTTCCATGTCAGATTTTTCCATTACATTTACAAGCAACTCTTCTAAGTTGCTAAAGTTCGCAACCTGCATTTCGGTTTGACGACCATCAATAATAATCATAATTCCCTCCTAAAATTTTAATAAATTCACCTTTCGGTGGGCCTGTTTTTCATTCCCAATGGGAAATTTTTGCATATTTTTTAAACCTATGACACTCGAAGCAAATTATGTGCCAATTCCACATAATTTATGGAGCACAATTTTCAATGGCTATATGCCATTCAATTAAAACCCCACGCAAAGCTTTAACAAAGGCCAAAAACTCCACTAAGTCATTACCACGTTCTTGTGAAAGAGTTGTCCATAAATGTGCCAAAGCCTTAAGATAATGGCAGTCATTAAGCACAGTATGAAACTTATTGCATGTCACAAGCACTCGCTCTCCACTGCCACTTATGGGCGCATTTAACATCATTTCAATTTGCTTTTCTAAAAGAAGCAAAAGCGTTGCCCCTTGTTGCATGGTAGTTCCCACATTGGTGCGTAATGTGGGCGAAAGTAGTTGCGATTTGTAGCCTTCAATGTGCGTTTTATTGTCAAGAATTTGTCGGTAAAAATGTCTTTGCATCATGAGCCAATGACTACGCTCTTCCTGCTCATGGCCAGAAAGACCCTCTAAGGATGCAAAGCCGTCTTCTTCCTCAATACTGCGCCAAATTCTGGCTTCATTTTGCTCAAATCTAGGCCATTGCCCATGTTGTAAATAGTTTTTCACAAGGTAAAATACTGTTTTTGCAGAAATGCTTTTTAAGCAAGGTTGATTTTCGTCCCCATGCACGCATGGTTTGTGAAAAGCACAAGGATGGCAAGAAAGGGCTGGCTCAAGGCAACAACAATCAGGCATATATGGGCCAGTATCCCAAGCCTGAGCTGTGGCTAAAAATATGGCAAGTACAGGAATTTTTAATCCTGCTGCTAAATGCATAGTACCAGTGTCATTGGTAATAAGTAGTTTTGACTGCATCAAAACGCCAGCAAGATGCGGAATATCCGTCTCACCCATAACACTCATAAATGGATGAGGAAAATTTTTCGCACTCCTGGCATAAGATTCCTCAAGGTGTTTCTCAGCCTTAGTTCCAAGCAATATGGGGCAAAGCTTATATTCTTGCCATAAGGCCAAGCCAAGCTTTACAAAGTATTCCACAGGCCATTGGCGTTTTGCATTACTTGCCCCAAGCTGAAAGGTTACAAAACCTTGGCAATCTTCGGGAGCTTTTGAGTTGATTAGCCTAAGGCTTTCGGCCTGAATTTCTGCACTGGGTGATGCTAGGCCCCACAGCGGGGGTAAATCATCCACCTTACAAATGGAGCGAAACATATCCACCAAATTAAAGGGGCAGTTCAAACGCTCCGCACTGGCTCCTTGTAAAAATGTGGCCCACATATCCCCGCTCACGCCAAAGCCATCATCATCAAGGCCAAAGCCCCATATGGGAATTTCCCTCCCCACATGTGATGATGTGGCAATGCGTTTTGCTAAGAGACGAGCCCCAAGGGTCGAAGTGGTGTTGATGACCATATGGACGGGAAACTGGTCATCAATTCCCTCCACCACATCTTCAAACTCACTTAGGGCCAGTCGCCAATCTTTATCCAATCCTTTTAAGAACGTGGACCCTGGCAAGGCCACCACATGATGTATACCACGCAGTAAGCTCGTTGCCGCATAAAAATTTTCCAAACAAATTAAGCAAATTTTATGACCTTGCGCCTCCAATCCCAAAAAGGCAGGTTGCAACTGCAAGAGATCGCCAAAGCGGGTTAGGTTGATTACAAGGATATTCATAAATATTTACCATTATGCAATAGCATTTTCCTTTAACATATTAAGAGCCATACTCTTCTCATGCCGCATCCTATTACGCACGGCATCTTGCACAGCCTCAGTGGACGAGGCAAACTGCCCAGCACGTATCTCATAAATATTATTAATTACACGCTTATCAAAATTTTCATCGTCTTGGCTTCCAACTCCTGCAGTGGCACGACTAAATATTTTTGCAGCACCACTTGGGCCATGTTGCACAGCCGTACTCCAAAGTACTTCTTGCATAACTGAGGAAATTTTTCCTTCATCCATAGATGTTTGCTTGGATATGGCAGCAAGAGCAGGTTTATAATGGCTGTCATAGATGAATTTGTCCTGCAAGGCTTCAAAGCGGTCTGGCTCTTGCTCTGCAAGTTCACGCCATACTTCAGGCATGGCACCCTTGCGCCCACCAGTATTGGCAGGGCCAGCATCACGCAATTTTCCCGCCATATCAGGGGCGGCTGTATCAAGGAAATTTAAGAATTTATCCATACTGCCCACCCGTGAGGCAATTTGATATTTACCATAAGATGTGCCACCCACACGGTCATAGCCTATGGCAGAAATACCGTCCTTAGCGGCTTCAAATTGGGAAGAAAGCTTACCAAGCTCAGGCGCATTTACGCCATGCGAAGCCTGAGGCATTGAAACAGAATTAATGTCCGTATTTTCTTGCCTTGGTGCAATCTTAGTTTGAAGCATCATATTGCGCTGAGCCTGTTGCAATGCACTGGATTTAATAGAATTTTCCATGGGCATCACTGGTGCTTTTAGACCAAAACTACCAATGGCAGAGCGCAAGTTACGCATGGTCACATCATTGCGGGCCACATCCAAAAGGCTATCACTACCCTTCATATTCTGGCTTAATTGATCAAGGGCCTGCATACGCTTTTTATCCATATCCACTTGGGCTATGGTGTGCGCACGTACGGCAACTTCCCGCGCATCGGCATTACCTCTGGGCGGCATAAGTAGTTGTGGCGTTTGTCCCTTGCTAGAGCTGGTCGTAGCGGCTGCTGGTGCTTTTTGTTCTGCAAAAACTGCTGCAAAGGGCGATGTGTTATTATTCACTGCAGATTGCGCAGGGGCAGATTGCGCAGGGGGGCTTACAGCACGGCGCAGTTGATTGCCTTCGCTCGTATATCCGCTCACAAATGAGCTGGGGGTGGATGAACTATGTACGGACATGAAATCCTCCTAATAAATGCTAAAAACTATCCAATAAAAATAGATTGCACTTCGTTATAGCAAGCATAGTGCCAAGCATTATATTTTAGGGGGATATGGTGATTTTGTCAGAAGAATGACGTGGGGGGGGACTTAAATATACAAGGCATGGGTGCGTTGCTGTATATGCCTTTGTCACTGCGAGGCAAACAGAGTTTGCCGTGGCAGTCCATGTCTTTTAATTAATTATTCCTCAATGCCTCTAACCATACGCAACACAAGCTCATCGGCCACATCAAGTAGCTCCTCATAAAGCCCACCTGCGTGCATGGGTTTTCCAAAAAGCATTTGCCTTTGCTCTTTGAGCATATGCTTATCAATGACCCCTGGCAATTGAGTACTTAAAGTCGTAGCAAGGCGTTCGGCTAAAAGATAGCTCTCCGCACCTTGCCAGAAGGTATGCATATTTTTAGCAAAGTTTGCTTGTTGCTCTTGCCAATATTCAAGGGCTTCTTGATTTGGCGTTAGACTTAACACCGTAACAAAACTGGTATAAAGGTTATTCAAAGCCCCACCAGGTATGCCCATGCGCCAGCCATGCAACCATTCATTGCGCATAAATAGCAAGCGATGCCTATTGCCTAAGGCCATAATTTCTTGAATACGCTCCAAGGCTTCATACAAAGGGGCATTTTGCTGGTTTTGCTCCCAAACCCTGGGTAAATTTTCCAAATTCCAAGGCTCGCTTAGTTTTTTCTGCACTTTAATGCCTGCAAGTGCATCTAAAATATGCACAAATAGGGCATTGGCATCGGGTGAATTTGGTGTTTCCAAGTGCGCATATGAAAGCACATAACGCCCCGCACCGTGCTTACCACTAATAACGCAAGGGTGATCATTTAAAAAATCCACACCCATATTCACGCCATACACATCTTGCCATTGTGTAAGAATGTGCGCAGGCAATGAATCAAGCTTTATATCAGCAAAATAAAGGTCGGAATCTGGGTGTTCATATGTGGCTAAAATCTCCACATCACTACCCTCTTGTGGTTCAAAAAATCCAGGCCACCATACTGGCAATGAAGCAGAATTATTTAATGTATTTGGCACAAGCTCATGCGTAAAAAGCTTTGATTTAACATGCCCAGAAACAAGATGCTGAATGCGGCTCTCATAGGTGGCGCGCTTCCACGGGCAAAGGCCAAGGCCGTCCTTATCAGATAATCCAAGCCCAGCTCCACCGCAAAAACCAAAATATTTTCCGCCATTTTTTACATAATCACCAATGGCCGCACGCCCTTTTACACCAAGCATACGAGACTTTATGCTAGCTGTGCCACCGGGTACGAGTAGCAACTCTGGCGGCTTGCGTAAAAGTAGTCCGTGGGTTATGTCTTTGGAGGTGATAAGACGATATGGCACCTGCAAGCTTTGCAAAGTGTGCAAGGCCATAAGTCCCCAGATATGTGATGCATCCCAAAGGATGTATAGGATTGGTTTCATTAGTACTTTTACTCTCAAGTTAGGCAAGTACTGACTAAATCAGCACTTACTTAATTACCTCATTTTATTTGGAGAAGTCAAGATGGCGGAGAACGCACTCCCCAAAGGCTATATGCCCCACGATGTGGAAGCTCGCTGGTGCGAGCATTGGGAAAAAAATTCTACCTTCACCCCCAATATGGACGCAGAAGGCGAACCCTACGCCATTGTAATTCCGCCACCCAACGTGACTGGCATGTTACACATAGGCCACGCCCTTAATCTTACACTTATTGACGTGCTCTGCCGCCATGCCAGACAAAAAGGCAAAAAAGTGCTTTGGGTACCAGGCACAGACCACGCAGGCATTGCCACCCAAAACGTGGTGGAAAGGGAACTTGCCAAAGAAGGCAAAAAACGCCAAGACCTTGGGCGTGAGGCCTTTGTTGAAAAAGTATGGGAATGGCGTGAAGACTACGGCCACCGCATTCTTGACCAAGTGCGCAAGCTTGGGTCTTCTGTGGATTGGTCACGCTTGCGCTTTACTATGGATGAGGGGCTATCCCAATCTGTACGCAAAGTTTTTGTGGATTTATACCACCAAGGCTACATCTATAAGGGCGATTATATTATCAATTGGTGTAACCGCTGTCACACGGCCCTTGCCGATGATGAAGTGGAACACGAAGAAAAGCAAAGCAATTTGTGGTATGTGCGCTATCATGTGACTGATAGTAATGACAGCATAACCATTGCCACCACCCGCCCAGAAACCATTTTGGGTGACAGTGCCGTCTGCGTACACCCAGAGGACGAACGCTACAAACACCTCATTGGCAAAAAAGTTTATGTGCCCATTATAAAACGTGAAGTTCCAATTATTGCCGATACATATGTAGATAAAGATTTTGGTAGCGGGGCCTTAAAAGTTACCCCTTGCCATGACCATAATGACTGGATGCTTGGCAATACCCATAAGCTTGAGTTTATACAAGCCATTGATGATAATGGCATTATGACCCAAGTTGCTGGCCCATACGCTGGCATAAAAAAGGAAGATTGCCGCAAACGCATTGTTAAAGATATGGAAGATAACGGCGACCTAGTTAAGGTTGAAAACATTACCCACTCTGTGGGCGAGTGTTACCGTTGCCATACTGTAGTTGAGCCGCATGTGTCCACGCAGTGGTTTGTGGCAGCTACTAAGCTTGCGCCCCGTGCCCGTGCCGCTGTTCCAGAAACCACAAAACTCATGCCCGAAACTTGGCTAAAAACCTATTATAACTGGCTTGATAATATACGTGATTGGTGCATCAGCCGCCAAATTTGGTGGGGGCATCGCATTCCCGCTTGGACTTGTGATGCATGTGGTGAGCTAATAGTTAGTGAAGAAGCACCAACTATCTGTAATGAATGCCAAAGCACAAAGCTTACCCAAGATGAGGATGTACTTGATACTTGGTTTTCATCTGCCCTATGGCCATTTTCCACCATGGGCTGGCCTGAAAAAACTAAAGAACTTGAAGCTTTTTACCCCACTGCCGTGCTGGTAACGGGTTTTGATATTCTCT
>CAYJNE010000016.1:0-13226 GCA_964371345.1 uncultured Desulfovibrionaceae bacterium
GCCAAACAAGCTCATGTGCATATAGATAATGGTGCTAAAAAGGTTATTATTAGTGCCCCTGCTAAGGAAGAAGACCTTACAATCGTACTTGGTGTTAACCAAGATAAATACGACCCCAAGGCCCACCACGTGGTTTCCAATGCCTCTTGCACCACCAACTGCCTAGCCCCTGTAGCCCTTGTGCTACAACAAGAATATGGCATTAAGCAAGGCACCATGACCACCATTCACGCTTATACTAATGATCAGCGTATTTTGGATATGGCCCATAAGGATTTACGCCGTGCTCGTGCTGCTGCTTGCAGTATTATTCCCACATCCACTGGTGCTGCCCAAGCTGTTGCTAAGGTTATTCCTGAGCTTGCTGGCAAGTTTACAGGTTATTCTTTGCGTGTGCCAACGCCTACAGTTTCTGTGGTTGACTTTGTGGCCGTTTTGGAAAAGCCAACCGACACTGAAACCATGCGTGCTGCCATGAAAAAAGCTGCCGAAGGGCCACTCAAGGGCATTTTGGAATATTGCGAAAAGCCCCTTGTTTCTATGGATATGAAGGCCAATCCGCATTCATCAATTCTTGAAGTTGAATATAGTACTGTTCAAGACGGCACCTTAGCCAAGGTTGTGAGCTGGTATGACAATGAGTGGGGTTATTCCTGCCGTGTGTGTGATTTAATAGTCTTTATGAACGAAAAAGGATTATAGTTTACCAATGGGGGGCCATGCTCCCCATTTTTTTAAATAAAATGATTAAATAAGGAGTGTCATATGCCACTTATCGGACCACATGATATGTTTGCTAAAGCTTACGCTGGCGGTTATGCCATTGGCGGCTTTAATGTTAATAATATGGAAATTATTCAAGGGATTATGCAAGCCGCAGCCCAAGAAAAATCCCCTGTTATTTTGCAAGTATCAGCCGGCGCGCGCAAATATGCTGGGCAAATATATATTATGAAGCTTGTGGAAGCTGCTCTACTTGAGGCCGATGTGCCAGTAGTGGTGCACCTTGACCACGGCCCAAGCTTTGAGATGTGCAAAGAGTGCATTGACGGTGGCTTTACCTCGGTTATGATTGACGGCTCGCATCTATCCTTTGAAGAAAATATTGCTCTAACCAAGCAAGTTGTTGACTATGCACATGATAAGGGTGTTTGGGTTGAGGCAGAGCTTGGCAAGCTTGCTGGCGTTGAGGAGCATGTTTCCTCTGACGTGCATGTTTATACCGACCCTGATGAGGCCGTTGAATTTGTAGAGCGTACAGGCTGTGACTCTTTAGCCATTGCCATTGGCACAAGCCACGGTGCGTATAAATTTAAGGGTGAAGCCAAGCTTGACTTCCCTCGTTTGGAAAAAATCGCCGCGGGTCTGCCTGGTGTGCCATTGGTTTTACACGGTGCATCCTCTGTGCCTGAAGAATTTGTTGAAATGTGCAATAAATACGGTGGGCAAGTTGGCGGTGCCAAGGGCGTGCCAGAGGATATGTTGCGTAAGGCTGCGGCCATGGCTGTGTGTAAAATTAATGTTGATACGGATATTCGTTTGGCCCTTACTGCATCCATTCGCAAGTTTATGGTGGAAGAGCCAGATCAATTTGACCCACGTGGCTATTTAAGCCCAGCTCGTGTGGCTGTTAAGGATATGGTTGCCCATAAAATACGCAATGTTATGGGTACATCAGGCAAGGCATAGAATTTATAGTTTAGCATTTTAAGGGGGACTTCATGTCACTGACCATCGGATTAAACGGTTTTGGACGCATTGGGCGTTATTTGGTGCGGCTTTTAAGCAAGCACCCAGAAATAAAAATTGGAGCTATTAACGCGCGTGCAACCAATAGTAACCTTGCGTATTTGTTCCAATATGACTCAACACACGGTAAATACGATGGTACTGTGAGTTATGATGATGACGGCTTGATTGTTGACGGTGTGCATATTCCCGTAACCAGATATAGGGCTGGCGAATGGGAATGGAAAAAATATGGCGTTGACCTTGCGGTGGAGTCCACAGGAACTCTCAAGGCCCGTGCGGATTTAGCCAAGCATATAGAATGTGGCGCAAGAAAGGTAATTATTAGTGCGCCTTGTAAAGAAGCCGATGCCACCATTGTAGCTGGTGTTAATGAGTTTATGTATGACCCAAGAAAGCACGATGTTATATCTGCCGCATCATGTACAACCAACTGTCTTGCCCCTGCCACTAAGGTTTTGCATGAAGCTTTTGGCATTAAATACGGTCTTATAAATACCATTCACTCTTACACCATGAGCCAGCGCATTGTGGACGGCACACATAAGGATATGCGCCGTGGTCGTGCGGCGGCTATGTCTATGTTGCCAACTACCACAGGTGCGGCTAAGGCCTTAGCCTTTGTATTACCAGAACTTACGGGCAAACTTGACGGCATGGCCGTGCGTGTGCCCACGTCTAATGTGTCCATGGTGGATATTACTTGTGCTGTGGATAAGCCTGTTACCGTAGAGTCAGTTAATGCGGCATTTAAGGCGGCTTGTGATACTTATTTGATAGACACCCTTGGTTATAGCACTGAGCCGCTTGTGTCTGTTGATTATGTGGGCTCTACCTATGGTGGGGTTGTGGATTCGTTAAGTACCATGGTTAGTGTTGAGCATCTAATTAAGACCATTGTTTGGTATGATAATGAAGCAGGCTTTACCAATCAGCTTTTGCGCCTAATTGGGCTTGTGGGTGATGATTGGTAGGATTATGTTTTGATTGATTTTATTTAAGCCTCTTGCCATATGGTGAGGGGCTTTTTTTGTTATGTGCAGACGCTCTACCAGTCGAAACCTACCCCGAGCAAAGCGAAGGGTCACTCAGAGCCGTATAGCCCTCAGCGAAGTATGAGCTGTAGGGATATTCGGCGTGGAGTCTATGCATTTACATTCCTCAATATGGTGAAGGGATTTTTTTGTGGTAAAAAACTAAAATTCTAATTTAATCATCATCTTTCCACCATGCTTTGCCTGTGCAATGCCATAGGCCCCGTCATAATTTAGGCTAACGGAAAAATTATCTTTGCGATATTCAATGCCAATGCTGGTTAGATAGGTGGTTATATCCTCTGTGGAGCGAGTGGTGTAGTCATTGCCAAGCGTGTTTAGTGTACTTTCAAAATTACTGCCGCTCAGGTTTTGACGAAGCCCAAGGCTAGCCAGTAGAGATATGTTGGCATCCTCTGTTAAAGTCCACGAGCTTCGCCAATTAAGGACTATATTGCCATAAAGGGCTTTGTAGTAACTATCATCATGGTGAATGTTAAAATTGCTAGGGCCTGTATCCCACTTAATATCATAGTCCGCAGTGTGTGTAGATAAATAGCTTAAGCCAATTTCTGGGGTTAGGCTATGCTTCTCGGATATTGTCCAAATATATCCAGTGTTAAATCCCAGATATAGGGCTTCGCTGTTATAGGTGCTATTGGCAGACATAAGTGTAACATTGTTAAGTTCATAAGAGCTGTCAGTAGTGGTGGTTGAGGCTGTAATATGTCCATTTATATACCATTGTGGCAAAATCTTATAGGTGCTGTGCATACCTAAGGCAAAAGATGTGCTTTTGCTGCGCATATCCATAATTGCCGCATAATAATTGGCGGAATTGAAGTCAAAATGCCCACCAATGGAAAAGCTATCATTTATATTATAGCTCGCACCCCCCGTAATGCCCATATTACCGCCATTATAGTTGTACTCACCATTGTTCACATGATTAGCATAAGGGTTTAGAAATGCACCCCAATTACTTTCAACAAAGTTTGAGCCAGCAGCCATACCTTCATTCATACTGGCAGTTTTAGCACTTAAGGCGTCAATAACATCGGTATAGGCTTGCAAATTTAAGGAACGAGAAACATTATTAAATTGAGCAAGAGCGGTATTTACTTGGGCATGTAATGCTGTGGCAGATGGGGTTGTGTCTTCATTAACATTGCTTTCAAGGCTAACAGTGGCTGTTTTAGGGTCAGGGCCACTTAGCACGGCCTTCAAAAAGGGTACTTCGGTTACGGCTTGGGCAATGTTGCCGCTAATATAGTTTGCATCGCCTTGTGTGCCATTTGCTACGACCATATCCCTAACATAATAATCTGTATCCAAGGAAAAGCCTTGGGCCGCAGTGTCAGGGCGTAATATAAGCTTTGCATTGGAAAAATGCACAGTTGTATTAAGCCCAGCACCAAAAACTGCACTGGTATTTGTCCAGTTACGCAAGGTGGTGGCCCAGGTGCCCACACCGTAGTTATTATCGCCAAAGGCTTCAAAAGCTCCCGCTATGGGATTGGTATTTGTGGCAGTGGCCTTAACTATGCCAGTATTGTTAATGAGGTGCATAGAACCCGCCGCAGCAGGTGCGCCGCCCACATATATACCAAAAACTTGATCGCTCCCGCTTACGTTAATACTGCCGCTATTGCTAACAGTGTGCGCGCCTAAGTTTGCATGACCATGAATGCCATAAACGACATTATTTACGCCTATTACGTTAATATCCCCTGTATTATTTATGGTGTGTGAGCCATTGCCTGCGCGCGCCCTTAAGCCATAGAGAGTGTCATTGCCAGTTATGCGTACTGTACCGTTGTTGGTAAGCGTTTGTGAGCCGTTATTGGTGGTGAGTGCGTGCATTCCATAGAGTTGGCTTGCCCCGTCAAGAATAATATCCCCGTCATTGGTGATACTGCTTGAGCCAGTTAGTAGGGTTTCAGCGTGCATGCCAGAAACTACATTGGTGCCTTGAACATTAAGTGTGCTGGAATTATAGAGTTTATGCGAACCACTAGCCGCGTAAGTGTACATAGCATACAGAGTGCTGGTTCCTTCAAGGTCTATTTTATTGTAGTTATATATCTTGTGGTTGCCAGTGTTATTTGCATATGCATGTAAGCCATAAACTTGGTCTTGTCCGCGAGTATTAATGGTGCCGAGGCTGGTAATGATATGATTGCCCGATTCAGCATAGGCATGAATACCATAAGTACTGCCACCAGAGGCACTAATGGCAGTAATAGCTCCCCTATTGGTAATGTTATGCGAGCCGTCCTTGGAGTTTGCATATATGCCATAAACAGTGTGCTCACCGCTGGCCGTAATAATATTTTCGTTTAGTAGGCTATGTCCGCCATTATAGGTGGCAAAGGCGTGCATTCCGTATATTTGATTATTGCCACTAACGGTAATTATGCCCTTGTTAGTAAGCCTATGCGAACCATATAGGGCATTGGCACGCATTCCATAAAGATCATCAGCCAAAATGGTTGGGGTGTCTGTACCAGTTACAGTAATTATGCCAGACTCACTATTGCTAAGGGTATGCCCGCCATTTGCCGCATAAGCATACATGGCATGAAGGGTAGCTGTGCCCTCAATGTCTAATTTATTATAATTGTACATTGAATGGTTGCCAGTGTTATTTGCATATGCATGTAAGCCATAAACTTGGTCTTGTCCGTGGGACTTAATGGTGCCGAGGCTGGTAATGATATGATTGCCCGATTCAGCATAGGCATGAATACCATAAGTACTGCCACCAGAGGCACTAATGGCAGTAATAGCTCCTCTATTGGTAATGTTATGTGAGCCGTCCTTGGAGTTTGCATACATGCCATAAACTGTGTTTTCGCCACTGACGCTAATAGTATTTTCGTTTAGTAGGCTATGTCCGCCGTCATAGGTGGCAAAGGCGTGCATACCATAGATTTGATTATTGCCGCTAACTGTAATCATGCCCTTGTTTGTAAGCTTGTGCGAACCATATAGGGCATTGGCACGCATGCCATAAAGGTCAGCGGCTAAAGTTGGTGGGACATCTGTGCCAGTTACAGTAATAACACCAGACCCAGTATTGCTAAGGGTATGCCCACCAATATTAGCGTAGGCGTACATGCCTCTAAGGTTTGCCGCACCGCTAACGTTAATGCTACCACTATTTTGTAGATTGTGAATGCCATTGAATGTGGCATAGGCGTACATGCCATAAACTTCATCCACATTCAAAAGATTGGTGCCGCTTACATTGATGCTTCCCAGATTGAGAAAGGTATAGCTCTCATTTAATTGAGTAAAACCATATATTCCCGCCCTGCGTGTTAAAATGGGGTGTCCTTCGATATAGTTTTCACCGTCTACAATTTGGCCTTGGTTTTCAAGGCGCGGGCCAAGTACGCCAGCATTCATGGAGCTTACGATATTTCCAGCAGGGTTGGGGCTTTGGGTGGCAGGGCTTGCGGCAAAAGTCGGTGTGCTCATAGATAATATGAGTACGACAAGGAGAGGGTAAATACTAACATTGCGCAGTTGGGGCATAGTGACCTTGCTGGCATTAAAATTTGGGGAAACTTTTGTGAACAAAAGCTTCCCCAAAATGCTAAACTTTAATTACCCGTAGGCATACCCCAGCGGGGGAATGATGCATCACCTGCGCCAGTATTTACTTTTTTGGGTGTGCCGCCATTGCGTGTGGTTAGGTAGATGCCACGAGTGCCGCCACGGCTTGAGGTAAAGGCAATGGAATAGCTGTCACCGCAAAATGAGGGATGCTCATCGCTACCTGGGCCAAAGGTAAGTTGGCGTTCTACGCCAGTTACCAAGTCTTGCACGAAGATGCGGTGCCCAAAGTCGGTCATGCGGCTATATACAACCACAGTGCCGTCTGGTGAAAGCGAGGCCTCTGTATTGTAAGTCCCATTGCGGCTAATGCGGTTAACTGCACCGCTGGTGAGATCTTTTAGGAATATTTGTGGGCCACCAAGGCGGCTTGAGGTAAAGGCCATTTTTGTGCCTGTCTTATCAAAAGTTGGGGACACATTAATGGAATTATTTTGCTCTAAGGCTCTTTCACGTTGGAAGGAGTGGTTAAGCAAGAATATATCAGGATTTTTACCATTGGAAAGGCTAACAGCCACTTTGTTATCTGGCATAAATGTGGGGCCTATGACTATATTACCAGGAAAGCGGATACGCTGAACTTTATTGGAATTTTTATCCCATACGCCAAGGGCGTGGGAGCGGTCGTCAATATGCGTAAAGACCACAAAGCGACCATCGGGTGACCAAGACGGAGACATGGATTCGCCTTTCATCTTTGTGATTTGGCGTAAGTATCTTCCTGTGGGGCGTACAAGCCAAACGTCCGCTTGGAGTTTGCCAGCTTTTTTAACAAAGGCAAGGGTGGAGCGGAAAAAATCCCCATTGCCAATAATAACTTGCAAAAGGTCAGCGCAGAAACGGTCTGCCACTTGCACAAGGTCATTGGATGATATGTCGGGATACTCTTTACCAAAGATACGTGTGCCGCTGTTGGTTTCAAATGCTCTAATTTGCACAGTATCGCTGCTTGACCAAAAGGATGTAACAACAATATCAGAGCCAGCCAGTTGAAAACGCTTAAAGTCCAGTGCAGGTGGTTCATAGCCAGCAAGCAAGGTGCCACCAAGCACTGCATTGGACGGGGTTAAGCTCATGAAAGGTAGGCTTTGTAGGTTTTGCTCCACAAATGTTTGCAATTCGCCAGCCATGCCTTTGGCGGCACTGTTGGGGCCGTCCATGGGGCTTGCAAGGGCTAAGTTAATAATATTTTGGCCTGGGCCATATATATCAATTTGTACTACGGCGTGGGCTTTATGTGCAGTTGCAAGCATGAATATGCACACTGCGAGTATTGTGAATTTTTTTAACATAATTTCTCCAATCAAAACAAACTACTAAAGATTTTTTATGATAAATGTTAGGAAAAGCTCTCTAGGTTTATTGTCTGGCGGAGCATTAACCTTTCCAGTTTTTTGAGTAGCTTTGACTAAGGCTTCGTCTAGCTCTGGAGTGCCGCTGGACTTACTAGCTGTAACATCCAGTATATTGCCCTTACCGTCCACTTGTACTGTAAGGGATGTGCTAAGTTCGCCACTTGGCAAATTGGGCGGAAACTCAACATTAGGCCCAATTTTGCGCATAACCATTTTTACATAATAATCTTTTTCGTCCAGTACAGCTCCACCTCTATTTTCTTGTATGGTTGGTTTGTGTGTAGTGTTGGCTGCTGGTGCTGTGCTACTTTTGGGCATGGTTAGGCTGTCCTCCGTGGGAGCGGCAGGAGTTGCCGGAGTTGCAGGGCTTGGAGCAGGTTGCGCAGGGGCTTGAGTAACTATAGGAGCTGCGACCACAGGAGTAGCCGTGCTTGGCGCAGTGGCTGGAGTTTCAGCAAAGGGAGTACCTGCTAGCGTAACTTCGCTTTTGCTTACCCAAAAGGAAAGAAATACGTCCATGGGCAGACCGTAGGGAGGTTTTGGGAACTGACCAATGCTGCGCACAGCGGCGCAAGCGGCTTGGTCTGCTGCTTCTGCACCAGACTTAGCTTTATTGGCGGATGAACATTGTTCCACAAGTCCGTTGCCGTCAATCATTACTATTATGCGTATGGTGCGTTCTTTACCGTCCATGGGCGGGTGCCACCTTTTTACTACGGCATCAAGCACACTGTTGGAATATCCACGGGACTGGTCAGATGTTGCAACCATTGCTGCATGGGCAATGCTAGCAGAAAGGACTGCGCAAATAATGGCACAAGTTAGGCCCAAGTACGTTACCTTTTTCATATATTCTCCTTAAAGCTGTGATATTTATATAATTATAAATTCATCATTTGTAAATTAAAGACTAGCACCAAATCATGATACTCAGGCCCAGGAGGAGCAGGAAAAGCACCTGCAGATCCAGTACGCAAAACAGCATTGACTGTAGATGCATCATATTGTGCATTGCCAGAACTTTGCTCCAACTTGGCTAACAAAACATTGCCATTGGCGTCAACCCTAACTCGCACATAAGATACCCAATTTGTGCGTGTTGCCGTTTCAAAATCCCAATTAGGACGCACAGCAAGCATTACCTGACCTATGTAAACATCACCAAGGCCACCACCGCCAGGGCCTTCACCCTCACCACCGCCGCCACCACCAAAGCCGCCTGCATTACGCTTGGCTTCGGCAAGGGCCGCCATAATGGGGTCAACCTTAGCTTTTTTCTTAGCAGCTTCAGCTTTTTTTCTGGCGGCTTCGGCCTTTTTCTTAGCTTCTGCGGCTTTTTTCTTTTCGGCCTCGGCTTTTTTCTTAGCTTCTTCAGCTTTTTTCTTTTCAGCCTCAGCTTTCTTTTTGGCTTCCTCAGCCTTTTTCTTCTCCGCTTCAGCTTTTTTCTTAGCAGCTTCGGCCTTTTTTGCAATTTCTGGATCGGGCACAGGCTTTGGTTCAGGCTTTATTTCAGGCTCTGGTTTTGGTGCGGGCTCTGGTTTTTTGGGCTCTTCCTTAGGTTGCGCTATGGGAGTGGCGGCAGTTTCTGGCGTGGGTGGCGGCACTTCCTTTTGGGGAGGCTCAGGTACGGAGGGGGCAATTTTTTGCCCTTTGTCTCCCTGTGGCCCTAAAATGGGTGAAGGAGCCCTATTGCCACCAAGGTCGCCTTCCACTAAGGAGATAAGCACAGGGGCTTGATCAAGCTTAATAAGCGTTGGCGCAGGCCAAAAATATATGCCCAAAATAAGTGCAGAGTGCAGGGTGAGGGAAAGAATGTAGGCAAGAAAACGCATGTATTTTTATTTTCCTTGTGCCGGTGCATCACTACGTGTTGCCACAACCCCTAATTTATCAATACCAGCAGCTTTAATTTGCCCCATAATATCCACGACCATGCCGTAGGGGACTTCCTTATCTGCTTGTAAAAAAAGGCCTTTATCTTTTTCTTTAACTAGCCTTTGTAAATAGCCTTCAAGCTCATCCATGGTGATTTTATATTCATCAAGGAAGATGTTTCCGTCTTTACGCACTGTAAGCACAAGGTGGTCAACTTCGGTTGGCAAAACTTCCACCTGCTTGGTTTGAGGTAGGTCAACTTCAAGGCCTTCACTCATCATGGGGGCTGCCACCATAAAAATAATTAACAATACCAGCATAACATCCACAAATGGAGTTACATTAATATCGGCAACAAAACCGCCCTTATTTCCTATATTTGCGCCCATACTAGCTACCTGCACGCCCAGCGGGGCGGTTGGCATTAAGTTCGCGTTGAGCTCGGTTTAGAAATACACCAGCAAAATTTGCAAGCTTGGTTTCTACTTCACTAAGTTTGCCCAGGAAAATATTATAACCCACAGTGGCAGGCACCGCTACGGCAAGGCCAATGGCTGTTGCCACCAATGCTTCTGAAATGCCAGGGGCAACTGTTGCAAGGGAGGCTGACTTTAAGAGGCCAATGGAGTGAAAGGAATTCATAATACCCCAAACTGTTCCGAAAAGGCCAATAAATGGCGCAGTGTTGGCGGTGGTGGCTAGTATAGAAAGGCTACTTTGCAAGCGACTAAGCTCAGTGGTTACACCTTGGTTTAGAGCACGGTTTACGTTGTCCATGACAATTTCTGTGCTATTGCCCATTTCTTTGGATTTATTAAACTCCACAACCCCTTGGTGGGCCACGAAATATAGGGGAGATGATGGGTCAGAGCCTAGAGATTGTACGGCTTCTCGTAAATCTTGTGCTTGGTCAAAACGGGTTAAGCCGCTGTCGGCTTTATTTTTTGCCGCACCAAGCACGAACCATTTTTGAATCATCAAAGCCCAACTACCTATAGACATGAGCACCAGCAAGGCAAGCACGCATTGCGCCACAAGACTTGCCTGTGCAATCATTGAATAAATACTAAATTCCACAAAATTCTCCCTGATGTAGTAAATAAAACAAATACATACCGCAAATTCAATTTGCATTGAATTTGTGTCTGTAGCATTTTTGGCTTTATTGCAACCTGCAATGCGTGCAGAATGCTACGCTTTTGGCTTTTTTTCAAGATAATTTTTAGAAAAATTTGAGAAAAGTTGAAGGGTTTCAAAATTATATGCCCCACAAAAAATAATTTGCAGGGCATATAATTTAATAAACTGCATAAAATATATTGATTTTATTTACTTTAAAACTCCAAGTTTCCTGGGGTACGGGGGAAGGGGATAACGTCACGAATATTAGTAATGCCTGTGAGCATCATAAGCAAGCGTTCAAAGCCTAGCCCAAATCCAGCATGAGGCACAGTACCAAAGCGGCGTAAGTCCAAATACCACCAAAAATGGCTTGCATCGAGGTTCATGTCCTTAATGCGTTGTTCAAGCACATCTAGCCTTTCCTCACGTTGTGAGCCGCCAATAAGCTCGCCAATACGGGGCACAAGTACATCCATGGCGGCAACGGTTTTATTGTCATCATTAAGGCGCATATAAAATGCCTTAATATCTTTAGGATAATCATATACAGCTACGGGCGATTTAAAATGCTCCTCAGCCAAATAGCGTTCATGCTCAGTTTGTAGGTCGGTGCCAAAGCTTACGGGAAATTCAAAATTTTTGCCGCTTTTTTGTAATATTTCAATGGCCTCTGTGTATGTGACACGGGCAAAAGGCTTGGCAATCATTTTGCTTAGACGGTCTTTTAGCTCTGTATCCACAAAGCGGTTGAATAAATCAATATCTGCCGCACACTCAGTGAGTACTTTGTCAATTACATAGCAGGTAAGCCCCTCGCCAAGGTCAATATTGTCTTGAAGGTCGGCAAAGGCAATTTCAGGCTCAATCATCCAAAACTCAGCGGCATGGCGTGGGGTATTGGAATTTTCTGCCCTAAAGGTTGGGCCAAAGGTATAAACACGCCCAAGCCCAAGGGCCAAGGCTTCAGCCTCCAACTGTCCAGAAACAGTGAGGTTGGCCTCCTTACCAAAAAAATCTTGGCCCAAATCTTTTTCGCCAAGGGGTAAGGTTGTCACCCTAAACATTTCTCCTGCGCCCTCACAATCTGAGCCTGTGAGTAGGGGAGTATGCACATAATAAAAGCCCTCACTACGAAAATAATCATGCACAGCCATGGCCGCAGCGGAGCGAATGCGAAAGGCGGCCCCATATTTATTGGTGCGGGAGCGCAAATGAGCAATAGTGCGTAAAAATTCATCGGAGTGACGTTTCTTTTGCAAGGGAAAGGTTTCTTGGTCTGCAAGGCCATAAACGGTGATGTCTTCGGCACGCACCTCAAAGCTTTGCCCCTTACCAGGGGAGGCTACAAGCGCGCCGACAACTTGCAAAGCAGCACCAGTGTTGGCTTCGCCCATATTTTTATAGGCGTTGGTGCCTTCATCTACAATGCATTGTATATTACTAAGGCATGAGCCGTCATTGAGCTCCAAAAAGCTGAAGCCTTTGGAGTCTCGGCGGGTGCGTACCCAGCCGCAAATGATAATATTTTCTTGTGGTGCAGTGGCACTAAGAGCTTTAGAAATAAGAGTTCTTTTCATATTATCCTCTAAAATACATTTTAATTTTTAGGCCCTTACATATTGACTATGCAAAGGCCTTAATTTTTTTAACTAGATTCCTCTTGTTGCTTTGACATACGCATTCGCTGTTGTTCTTCTCGCTGTCTTTGAAGTTCTTTTTTGCGTTTATCCATTTCAGCTTGTTGTTTTCTGCGTAGACGTTCAAGGCGTTCATTTTGTAAACGCTCTCGCTGTTCCCTCGCCTCATTAAGCAGTTTTTCTCGCTGTCTGTCAAATATAATAGTTGCACGCAGAGCAGCAACGCCCAAAGAAATAACAGTGATGATACCAAAGAGGATTTTTTGTATTTCCCATTGCTGTGAAGCAAGTATTTGCTTTAGCCAGCCAAGTCCAATCATATCTCCAAAGAATATAATGCCTGGAATACCTATGAAGCAGAGCAAAAGCCCCACAATTTCCACCCAGAAAAATGTTCTGGTGAGGGTTAGGCCAAATAATGTGGCGTCACGCACCGTGCGTAAAAGCTTAAGCTTGCGTTGTAAGCTACGCAAAAGAGTTTCGACTTCCTCAGTATTTTTCTGAGCTTGGGTAAATGTTTCCGCATCTTGAAAGTTGGATGCAAAAGCCCAGTTAATCGTGCTTGCGGCTTCGTTAAACTCACGACTAAACTCCCGTAAAATTTTGGGGAATGGAAACCACGCCGCCTCATCACGAATATTTTGCAGGCTGTCCAAATAAGCTTTATAGCGTGCTTGGAGTTCATCAATTTGGCGTTTAATAAATTCTTCAATTTCTTTTTGGCATATGGGGCGGCGTTTTACCACTTCTAAGAATGCCAAATAACTCTGCGTTGCGGCAAGTTTTTGCAAGGCAGAAATGGAATTATTAAGAATCATATGGCTTGGGTGCGA
>CAYJNE010000016.1:13326-15574 GCA_964371345.1 uncultured Desulfovibrionaceae bacterium
CAAGTTTTTGCAAGGCAGAAATGGAATTATTAAGAATCATATGGCTTGGGTGCGAAGGCGGAAACCAAGTGCGCACAAGCTCAGTCATATGTTGAATGGCAGATTTTTCGGCTAGTGCGGCTTGCTCTGCCTCTTGCCATAGGGGGTGCAAGTGCGTGAGAATGAGCGTTTGCCCACGCCCAAGCTCTGGGTCGATTAAGCAGCGGGTGAAAAATGCCGCATCTTCTCGAATTAATTTAGTTAAACTCCCCAATGCTTGCTCTGCAAAGCCCATTTTTACCTTACACACAACTTTGCGATATTCTATGTCACGCCACTGTGGTACAACTCTAAGGGCTTGATCGTATTGATCAATGGCACTGATATAGTCCCCTTGTATTTCTGCTATGCGGGCTTGAAGATATTCATTCCACGCTTGCAGTGCGGGTAGTGGGGTTAAAGTTGCGGCTTCCTTAAAGGCGGCGGTGGCTCTTTCATAATCCTGCCTTTGCATACATATGAAACCGTGCAATGTTCTAAGGCGTGGGTCACGGGATGCTCGTGTGATAACTGCTTGAATTTCTTTATCAAGGTCAGGTAGTTCTTCTTGAGTTGCTTTGGAAAACTTATCCAAAAGCTCCCAAGTGGGGCTTTCATCACGGGGTAAGTCTGCCCCGTCACGTGGCTTACCAATGTCACGGCCCTTGGTTAGCCAATAATACGACATGGCCCGCACTTGTGATGCAAAATTTATATCGTATATATCCATTAAAAGCTTGCGTACATCTCCACCCTTGTTGAGTAGTTCTGTGTAGCCTACAAGCCCTTGATTGGCGGCTGTTTTTTCAATTATTTTAAATGATTCATTAATTTCTTCAAGCCCTAAACCCAAATGTGCATCGGGGCTACCATGAAAGCTAATACTTCTTGTGGGGCATTCGTGGGGTGCGTGAGTATTAATGCCGCAATAAAAGCAGTTTTCCCCTTCGCCTGATACAAATTGGCTTGGCATTAGTATGGAAATGGCGTGGACGTCTGTATTGCCTTGATCAAGCATAACAGTACACCAGCTATCCATATTACTTTGTGTGTCAGAAAAACCTAAGTCTTGAATGGTAAAACCTTGCCCAAGTAAGTAAGCCGTACGATAACTTAAATATGGGAAGTCTGGTGTGAGCTTTTCCCATTGTAAGCCCACCTTTTTGTATAAGTCGCCGCTAAAGTTTACACCCTTGCGCTCAACAATGGCACTTACAAAGGGCCAATAATGTTCCTTATCTGCGCTTTTTGTCTCTTCGCATTGGCGCAAAAGTTCACGCAACCATGTACGCATAGTAAGTAGATTGTCCACCAAGACCATAATAAAATCATCTTGGACAAGAAATTTTAGCTTGTTTTGTTTAAGAGTATCGGCAATGATTTGTTGCATGTGGGGCCATGCATTTTGATACTCTTTATCCAGTGGATTACCAAGGGGGCGCAAAACAGCATACCAACCCTGTGAGGACGTATATGGCAAGCGTATATCAGCCTCAAGGATGCTCCACTTAGCATTGGCCATACCTTGCTTTGGCGTGGCAGAGTTAAGCGATATACCTGGAATATTTGTGCTTGTTTCTTTGGCTTTGGAGTGTACCCAAAGCTCTAAACCCTCATGGGGGTATGATTCTTGGTGTTCAAGGACGGACTCAATTTCCAAGCCAATTTCACGCTTAACTCCGAGCTGGAAACGTGCTTGCAAAAGTTGTATAGTAACCGTAATGGGATTGAAACGAGCCCAAACAAAAAGACGTGCTAAGGCGAGAAATACATCCGTATTAAAGAAAAACCATAAAGCTTGTTCACGCTCAGAAGCCATGAACATACCACCATAGTTTTGCAAGGTTTGAATGACAGCAGGGTCAAGCTCATCTTGCCAAGAAATCCAAAGTGCATAACCTTGCGCACTCATGCGGGTTTCTTTAGTCTTAGGTAGCTTATTTAGTAATTCCGAAAATCGGGGCATTAGTCACCTCATCTTACAGTATGTGAAGTTGACATTAATAATGTCAACTTAAAGGCACACTCGCTTCGGCACTTGACAGCGCAAGTAAATTGCGCTTATGCACTGCGCAGTGCTTGACTGCTTTCGCAGTCAAGATAGTAATTTCATTTGAAATTACTATCTATCAATTGCTTATGCAAGCATCCGAGCATTTTAATATTAAAATGCTTTACAAGGAGAAAATATGGACATTAACAATGCAATCAAAGAACTTAAACAACGTGA
>CAYJNE010000017.1:0-15531 GCA_964371345.1 uncultured Desulfovibrionaceae bacterium
CTTTTTTGCGTGAATTACCACGGGGTATGTGTGAGGAGTGGTATGAAACCTATGGAAAGGTTTTGCAAAAGAAAAATAGTGGGGCCATGCCCACCCAGCGTCTTTTGCCGCCAAAGCCCACTGGCTTTGCCATGGAAATGGACATGGCATCACTGGCACATCAACTACCCAAAAGAGACTTGTCCCCAAAAGATTTAGCCTTAAATGACTCAATAAGTGCAGAGCAGGAGCCATGCCCAACTGCGCCCGCCGATTCGCCCCCTTCACACGGCCCTTTGGGCTATTGCCAGCATAAAATTTTTGGCAGGGGCAAGATGATAAAATTCTTACCACCCGATAAATATCAAGTTAACTTTGCAGGGTTTGGACTAAAAGTTATTATGAAGGATTTTCTAACTCTGGAGTAATTATGTCTGTTCTTTCCGAAGCCCATTTTTTACAACTAGTTGATAAGTATTTTCCCAATCAACATTCTTCCCTTGCCTTGGCCCGTGGGGATGATTGCGCCATTTTGCGCACTCAAGGCAATATGTGTCTAAGTACTGACCTTTTCTTAGAAAATATACACTTTCGCCGTGCGTATTTTGATGCATTTGATGTGGGATATAAAGCCCTTGCCGTAAATATTAGTGACATTGCCGCCATGGGCGCACGCCCCCAAGGTTTTAGCCTTGGGCTTGGTTTGCCACAAGATGTGGATGAGGCGTGGCTAAATGGCTTTTTTGAGGGTATGTCAACCTTGGCTAAAAAACATGATATGGTGCTTGCAGGTGGTGATGTGGCAAGCTCGCCTTTTATGAGCGTGTGTATTAGTATTTGGGGTGATGCACCAACATCGCCACTGAAAACCAAGCAAGAAGGACAAATAAAATTTTTAACCCGTGGCGGGGCCATGCCAGGGGATACATTGTTCATGGTGGGGGCTGTGGGGCTTGCTAGGGTGGGTTTAAGTGTGCTTGAGGCCCAAGGTGCCATTGCCAAAGAACTTTGGCCTATGGCATGTGCGGCCCATTTGCGCCCAGAGCCACTTGTAAATGCAGGTTTAATCATAGCAAGGCTTGGGTTGCAAGCTAGGCCACCAGTGTTAATGGATTTATCTGACGGGCTTGCCCGTGATTTACCTCGTCTCTTGGGTATGGGAGAACACACGCAAGGCACATATGCGCACTTGGGTGCTCAAATTATTTTGCCAGAGGCATTACTGCATGATGAAGTCATACGCTATAGTCGTGCGAAGGGCCTTTGCCCAAGCGTTGAGGCTTGGCTTGGCGGTGAGGATTATGGCTTATTGGGTGCTTGTGTTCCAGCACTCTTTCCCATATTGCGGGCGGCTTTACCTGTGGTGCAAAGTATTGGTGTTATTACCGATGACGGAAATATATCGCTAAATGGCTCGGAATTGCCTAAAAATAAAGGTTTTGACCACTTTGGTTAATAATGTGTTGAAAAATAAATGTTTGTATATAAGCAGTACCAGCCCACAGGAAGTGGGCTAGCCCCCCATTTCAGGAGGGCGGAGCAAGTCAAAGACAAGCTGGAATTTACTTTCAGCGTAGGCGACGCTTGCGAGAGCTTGTGTCGCACAGGACGTGCGACCAAGCGTCATATGAATGGTTTATACCAGTGTAATCTGCGCTCCATCCAATGAAAAACATTAGTACAAATCAATGATAACATTAAATATAGTATTGCAACCAGTATCCATGTTTCAAAGGGTAGGCGAGTAATGGCCACAATTTCCATACCCTGAAAGGTTAGCTCTGGCACAGAAATAAGTGCGGCTAGGGCTGAATCCTTAAATATGGAAACATATTGCCCCGCAAGAGCGGGTATCATAAGGGGT
This sequence comes from uncultured Desulfovibrionaceae bacterium, assembly GCA_964371345.1. Lineage (GTDB taxonomy): Bacteria > Desulfobacterota > Desulfovibrionia > Desulfovibrionales > Desulfovibrionaceae > CAYJAD01. Next base: position 1,844 of record CAYJNE010000017.1, read on the forward strand.
AGGCATTGGGGCAGGAGAACTTTGCAAAATTGGTCTCTTGGCTTAAAACCCAAGGCCGCCGCCGCATCCCATTGCCCACGGGGTAGGCTTTCCAATCCTGCTCGCACAATCTCCGCCACATAAGCACCTTGGTAGCAACCAAGCGTTATAACAGCCGCAAGCATACGATCCATATTATCAGGAGTGGCAAATATAAAGCCAATGAAATTTTGTACATTTTGTGGGGCATCTCGCACTATATTGGTAAAGAAACTAAGGGTGCTATCGCTAGTTAAAAAATATAGCAGGAATAAAAGAATTAAGGGTGGGGTATTGCGTAAAAACACTACAAAAATATAAATGGTGCGAGAAAATGGGCACTTAGGCTTTGCGGCAAGGCGTGTGCCTACGACAAGCCCCACAATTAGGGCCAAAAGCCCAGACCAAATGCCAAGGCGAATGGTGGCGGCAAGACCTTTTAATAATAGGCCCATATGCCAACCTTGTTCATCATGCCAGCCGATGTACTTTATGAATTCATGCCAATTAAGACTTTGCGGTAAAGTGTCTTGGGCTTGATTATAAAAAAATACACCAAATAAAAATAAAGCCACAGCTAGCAATATATCTAACCAAATCCAACGCTGTATGTACGAAGACTTCTTGAGCATGATGCATCATGCCTTAGTATGGCTTAAAGTGCAAGGTGGGCATTATTTAGTCGAAACTAAAAAGTCCCCTTTTTAGAGCAATCACTAAAAAGGGGACTTTTTATAGTTTTAATGGTTTTTATATTTAGAATGTATAACGTAAACCAAGGGCAACTTCGTGGGCTGTGCCTACAGTGCCTATGTTTGAATTTTTGTAATCTGCGCTTGAAAAGGAGAAGATATTTTCTGTGTCATGATTAAAATAACCGTAGTGTAAGAATTTATAACCAATATCTAGGGCTATATTTTTTGTAAGCTCTATACCCACGCCTGTACCAATTTGCCAAGCAAAGTTTGTGGTGTTGGTAGCTTGAAATATACCCATGGTAGAGAGTGTCTCGTAAAAAGTATTAGAATTGATAAAGGCAATACCTAATCCCGCAGTTAGATATGGAGTAAAGCGAGAGCTATTATAGAAGTCATAATAGGCATTGAGCATAAGTGTGTTTAAGTTCATATGAGTTTTAATGTCGCCACCAATAGACGGCAATGAATAGTAAGATTCTTCCTTCGTCTTTAAGCGCATAGTATATTCAAGGTCGAGGCGAACGGGAGTGTCAAAGCGGGGGTAAAAATCATAGCCTAAGGCAATAGCTACACCAGTAGTAAGCTGGGAATCGTCATTGGAAAAGTAGGAAGTGTCAGCGAGTTCAGTGACGCTCCCGTGAGACCAAGTCTTTTGCATTGAACCTAAAAACTTACCACTTACATATATACCAGTGGAAGAGTCAAAGCTTGAGGTAGTTTTTGTGTCCTCTTCATCTGAATCTGAGCCACCAAATGTATAGCGTAAGCCAAGGGCAACTTCGTGAGCTGTGCCTATATTTCGAATATTGGTATTTGTTGTACCCAATGCTGGAGGAAGCAAATCTGAAGTGGCAAAGTCAGAGTTTGAGAAGGATAAGAATTTATAACCAATATCCAAGGATACATTGGGCGTAATTTCTACTCCAACCCCAGCACCTATCTGCCATGCAGGACTGGTAAGCGTTGCCGCATAATTTGTACCACTAGAGTTTTGTCCAGTGTTTAGGTTTATATCCAAAAAAGCAAGACCAAAGCCAGCTGTAACATAGGGGGTAAAAATACTGCTATTGTAAAAATCATAATAGGCATTGAGCATAAGCGTCCGCATATTCATGCTGGCTTCGTAGTCCACCAAAATAGGTCTGAAACCATCTGAGGCTTCAATAGTGCTATTACCACTCCACATGTTACGCATGGAGTATTCAAGGTCAAGGCGAATTGGGACATCATGATATGGGTAAAAATCATAACCAATACCCAAAGCTAGGCCCAAGAGCATTTGAGACCAAGCCTCATCAATCCCAAAAGTTTCGTTAGCGTTGTTTGTTAGCGAAAGCTTAGACCAATTGGTCTGGCTTGAAGCTAAAATCTTAGCACTTAAATAAATGCCGTCAGTGGCACTGCGTTCAGCTTTGGCAGGGGATGAAAAGGTAAAAAGTAAAAAGGCCATACATGAACAAATGATAATCTTAGCTCGCATAATATACTCCTCAACATTAGCTATCATTTCAGTATATATATTTTTCACACAAAATCAACGGGCATAAACAGTTGATATTGTAATGTTTTTATGGATAGACAAACATAAGGCAAGGTTGTGTTGGTGTATTGTTTTGCTCTGTGATTTGCAATTTCTATTATTACAAATGTTTGTTAGATGTGTCCCAAGTGGGTGAGGTGTCAATTTTTATTTAATAATAACCACACTTGCCCTTTATTGTACACACTTAAGGCCTTTTCGTGGGCTTTTTCGCCCTTGCCTGCATATAAATCGATACGAGTCATATTAATGGCCCCACCTGTGTCTTGTGCAAAGCCTAAGCCTTGCAAATAGTTATTGTTTTTGCTTGCTGGAAATCCTGCTTTTGTTTTGCCCTTGGTGGGCACATAGTAAGCCAAAATTCCGCCAAGGGGCAGTACTCTTTTATCCACAGCCATGCTTACCCAAGGCATAAGCGGTCCGCCAATGGTACCTTGAGGCTCAAGCGGCCCATAGCGAAAAAATACATAACCAGGCGTTGCCGCTAAAAATGCTCTGCGTTTGGAGGGGTTTTTATCCCACCAGGTCTTAATGCCGTCAATGGTAGCATCTTTTTTGGATATATTTTTAGTGCGCATGAGGTAGCCAGCCATGCTTTCGCCACGGTGCCCGTTGAGCCCTGCAAAGAGTATGGCCCTGTCAGTACCCGTATCAAAGTCTAAATAGCCAGAACCTTGAAGCATGAGGGCATACACATCCATTTGATGTTTAAGCCACGCAATTTCAAGGCCTTGTCCAGCAAGGGCGTGGTCAAGGTCAATTTGCTCACGGGTTAGAAATGGTGGGTCAGGGCGAATTATCTTGGTAAAGGTAGAATCAGGGCAAGTGTGATCTGCCAAGCAAGAGGCAAGCTCTGGCGCAAGCTCATCGGGCAGGCGGTATAGTGGATAGTTGTAACCATTTTTCTTGGTTAGGCTTGCCTTAATTACTGGTGAATAATATGAAGTAAAATGCGAGGGCGGGTTTAGCTTAAACCACTGAAAATGCTTTGCTAGTAGCTCTGGCTCCTTATCAAGGCGGGGCAAAAGGCTTTTTAGGAGCTTAAGGGATGCAGTAATTCTTGCCCAAGGGATGTTTTTATGCTCCACCGCACTGGTATTTTGCGGAAATTTAAGGCTATATTTAATGGAATTTTCCAAAGCTGGGGCAAGCTCAGTCCACGATTTTAGGCCCATGCGAGATTTATTTAAGGCTAGGGCTTGCCTTTTGGCAGAATTTTGATTTATGGGGACCAAGGGCGGAGTGGAAAATACAAGTTTTTCTTGTTCTGCGCCGTTACTATTTTGGTTATTAGCATAAGATGTTGAAATTTGGAGGCCAAAAAATAATAATGCACCAAGAGTAACACAAGAAATTGTTTTGCGAAAAATATTTGTAAATACAGTATGATAAGGCATTTTGTCCCTTTGCTTATTTTAATTATAAGGCTTTATTAAATTTTATCGTGCGTGGAATTTTGTTTAAGTATAAAAAAATATAAAAAAAGTCTAGACATTAAAGCATTTATCGCTTAACTTCGCGCAGAGAGATGTCTTTATAAAGGAGAAAGCCCCACATGGCACAAAAGAAAATTGAACGACACAAAGAATTGGGCAGACGGCGTAAACGCCGTGCCGAGCGTCTAAAGCAGCGCATTCGTGATGCTAAGGCTGAAGCAAAGGCAAAATAGCCTTGACTTTCTGGACCTGCCCTTAATTTTTGGGCAGGTTTATATTTTATAGTAGTTTAAGTTGACATCACTAATGTCAACTTTTCAAAGGCACACTCGCTCTGGCACTTAACAGTGCAATAAAATTGCACTTATGCCTACGCGGTGCGTGATTGCTCTCGCAATCACGATAGTAATTTCATTTGAAATTACTATATTAGCCCCGTGCAAATTGGGGCATAGCTAGAGGGTGATTTTAGTAAAATCATTCATTTTTGGATTAGTTTTTTATGCCGATTTATGAATATAAGTGCCCACAATGTAATAGTATTTTTGAAGAGTGGGTAAAAAGTCACGCACAAACTGCTCCTTGCCCTGAATGTCAAGCTGTGGCTGAGCAAATTATTTCAAATACTACCTTTGTGCTTAAGGGTGGCGGCTGGTACGTCACCGAATATGGTAATCGTAAAAATGATGCTAGCACTAAGAGCGAACAAGATTCTTCGCAAAAAACAAGCGAAAAAACTGAAACTGGAGGGGCAAAAGAAGTGCCTGCCTCTAAGTCAACCACCACAAGTAAAAAAGATACGCCTAAGCCCGCAAAGGCTGCGGCATCAACCCCTAGTGGGGGATCCAGCACGTCAAAAGTTAAGGCTGGAGCCACTGCTTAAGAGGAATAGCCATGATTGAAAGATATAGCCGCCCGGCCATGAGTGCCATTTGGACTTTAGACAATCGCTATAATGCATGGCTGAAGGTGGAGCTTGCTGTTTGTGAGGCTTGGCATAGTCTTGGGCGCATTCCCGCCGAGGCCATGCAAAATATACGTAGCAAGGCCGCATTTAATACTGAGCGTGTTTTAGAAATTGAAGAAACCACCCGCCACGATGTTATTGCCTTTCTCACTTCGGTGGAGGAGCACGTTGGCCCCGATGCTAGATATATTCACCTTGGTTGCACGTCTTCAGACATTGTGGACACAGCCAATGCAGTGCTATTGGTGGAAGCTGGTGAGTTAATTGTTGAAGATATTAAGGCCTTGCTTAAGGCTATATCTGAGCTAGCTCATAAGTGGAAGGGTACCCTTTGCATGGGGCGCACCCACGGCATTCATGCCGAGCCCACAAGCTTTGGTATAAAAATGGCTGGGTTTTATGCAGAATTTTCTCGCCATTTGGAGAGGGTAAACCTTGCCCTTGAAAATGTGCGTGTGGGCAAGCTTTCTGGTGCTGTGGGTACTTATGCTTTCTTAAGTCCTGAGGTGGAAGCTTTAACCATGAAGCATTTGGGTTTAGAGGTTGATACACACTCAACACAAATTATTCAACGTGACCGCTATGCACAATTTTTTACGGCTCTAGCCATTCTTGGTGGTGGTATTGAGCGTTTATGCGTTGAGCTTCGCCATTTACAGCGTACAGAAGTTTTAGAAGTGGAAGAAGGCTTTAGGAAGGGGCAAAAAGGCTCCTCAGCCATGCCGCATAAGAAAAACCCCATTTCCGCAGAAAATATGACTGGATTATCCCGCCTTTTGCGCAGCAATGCTGTTGCCGCCATGGAAAATCAAGCCCTATGGCATGAGCGTGATATAAGTCATTCATCGGTTGAAAGGGTAATTATGCCAGACTCCACCATTTTAGCTGATTATATTTTGCATCGTTTGACAAATCTTTTACAAAATCTTGTAGTTAAACCTGAGCGCATGAAAAAGAATATGGAGCACTCCCTTGGTTTATACTACTCACAGCGTGTATTAACCACTTTGATTGACAAGGGTTTACCCCGCCAAAAATCATATGAAATGGTGCAAGTCCCAGCCATGCAAAGCTGGGAGTCTCAACGTCCATTTATGGACATGGTAAAAGAAAATGCAGAGATAACAGCGCACATAGATGCAAAAACCCTTGATGAGCTATTTAGTCCTGACTACTATTTGCAGTATGAAGACACTATTTTTGCTCGTGTATTTAAGGATTAAATATGGAAGATTTAAAACGCCGCTTAGCTCGTATCTTAATTGAAAAGTCCTACCGCGAAGGAGACTTTGTGCTCTCCTCTGGACGGCGCAGTGATTATTATTTTGATTGTAGGGTTACGGCCCTGCACCCTGAAGGCTCTTGGCTTATTGGAACTTTATTCAATAAGCTTTTGGCCAATGTAGATATTAAGGGCGTTGGTGGTATGACTCTTGGCGCAGACCCGTTGGTTTCTGCCACGACTGTTATTTCGCATGAAGTGGGCCGCCCATTGGCGGGGTTATTGGTGCGCAAAGAGGCCAAGGGCCACGGCACAGGCCAGTACGTTGAAGGCCTTGGAAATTTTGAAAATGGTGATAAAGTTGCCATGGTTGAAGATGTTGTTACCACTGGCGGCTCTCTATTAAAAGCTTGTGAGCGAGTGAGTGATGCAGGCTTAAATATTGTGACTGTGTGCACCATTCTTGACCGTCAAGAAGGTGGGCGTGAAATATTAAAAGATGCCGGTTATGACCTTTTGTCTCTCTTTACTAGGGAAGAACTGGTTAAGCTTGGACGTGATTAGACTATGATTAGGCTTATGCAGTACAAAATGCAATTTACACATTTATTCACCTTGCTGTGTGTGGTGTTGTCCTTTTTTGTGTTTAAATCTGCCTTTGCCAATGATTGGCATCCGCAAATTTATGACTACGCACTACCTAGTCGCGTGGTGGCTGTTGATAAAAATAAACAGCAATTTTATCTGTATGAGAAAAAAAGCCCTCTTACCTTAAAAGCTGCCTATCCTTGCACCACAGGCCAAGCCCTTGGGGATAAGCAAAAAGTTAATGACTTGCGCACTCCCGAAGGTGTGTATTTTATAGAATATAAAATTGCTAAGGGCCTAGATTTTAAGGAATATGGCGGTGTTGCCTATACTTTGAATTATCCAAATCCTGTGGATAAGTTGAGAGGTAAGACTGGCTATGGCATTTGGATTCATAGCAAGGGTGAGGATGCTGACATTGTGCCTCTTAATACCAGAGGTTGCATTGCCATTGAGCGTAAGCACATTATGGAAGTTGGGCCCTTACTCTTACCAGGCACTGCAGTAGTTGTAGGTGAAACCTTAGACCCCTCCGCTGTGCCAGCTCCTGATACGGGCACAGCACGTCATTTGCGTTTTCGTATGGAGCAATGGACAAGGGCTTGGGCTAGCCGTTCGCATAAATTATTTGATTTTTATGATGACGCCGCCTACTCAAAGTCCATGCCAGAGACTTTTGAAGCATTTAGAGCTAATAAAGAGCGGTTATTTAAGCTGCTTGCGTGGATAAATATTTTTAATCGTGAAGTGCATGTTTTAGAGGGCCCTGGCTATTGGGTCACTTGGTCTGAGCAGTTTTATCGTGCTCCAAATCTTTCCACCGAAGGTGTGCGCAGGCTATATTGGCAAAGGGCTGAAGATGGTCAATTCCGCATTGTGGGTATGGAGTGGACACCACGCAATCTTGGAATGCAAGCAGCCTATGAAAAGGGCCAGCTAGTCGCCGCTGTGGAAAAGCCTCTAAGTGACGCAGCCCCGTCTGATGCTCAGGGTGAGGCACCAACTCCGCCGCCTCTTTCCATGCCTGAAATGGCAGAAAATGCAAAGCAAGTGTCAGATCCTATGCCAGCCGCATCAGATGTTCAACAGGTGGCAGAAGGCCCAGTTGTTAGTACAGCGACTGTTAAACTGGATTTGACTAAAGAGCTTAGCTTGGAGTTGCAAAATAAGGTTGATGCACGAGCTAAAGCCTTACAAGACCGCAATGCAAAAGCTTTTTATGGTTTTTATGATTCCAAAAATTATGGTAGAATTAACAATTTACCCAAGGCAAATTTTCACCGTTTAGTCAACAATATGACCCCGTATTTCAAGGCTCCTTGGTTGGATATGGTTAGGGGCAAGACGAAGTTTGGCATTCGTGGCGATATTTTAGTGAGCACTGTTAGTCAATTGCTGTACATTCCAAGAAAGGGTGTGCTTGAAGGTGAAGAAACTTTATACTGGAAGAAAGATGCCAAGGGTAATTGGCTTATCGTAGCTTCAGAGTGGCAGGATAAGATTTTGGGTATGGAAGCTGCGTACCTTGAAAACATTAGTACTTCTGTTTCAAAATTTGTTGAAAATTGGCGTGTAGATTGGCTTGCAGCTGATGTTGATGCCTATATTGAGCATTATGCACCTAGTGCCAAGCAGGGGCAGAGAAATAGGGCGGCTATAGCCGCACAAAAGAAGGGTCTTTGGTCTGTTGCGGCTCCACAAGATATTACACTAACTGGACTTAGAGTTCAGCTTGATGACAATGGCGTGCGCGCCGATATGACCCAAGTTTATAATAGCAAAGACGGCAAGGGAGACAAGGGCACAAAAACCTTGCTTCTTGAGCCATATAATGGCGGTTGGAGGATAGTGCAGGAAGATTGGGTGGCCTTTCCCACCGACTAACTATATCCTAATTTCACCACAGGAGGGATTATGTCCGTGTCGGGTGAAAAACTAAACTTGCTTATAATGCGTGACAGTGGAGAAACCAAACGCATTCGTGTGCGGCGTTCCTATTTTCATACCTTTGTAGCACTTCTTTTTTGCTTTCCATTTCTAACAGTGCTTGCGGCCTGGGGTATCTATGTTCTTTGGCAAGATAATGCCGTGCTCAAAGAAAAACTAATCCATGCCGAACAAGTTAACCAAGAGTCCACTGTAAAAGCCGAGCGTCTATCTAATTTAGAAAAACTACTTGCGTATGAAAAAGAAATGGGGACGCAGATTGCTCAAAACACAGCCCCTGTTGCTAAAAATGAATCAACAGGGAGTGGCACAGCTACAGTAGACAGCGTTGAAAAATTGAACGAAGCCTTGGTGAATGTTCCTAATATACCAGAATATCAAGAAGAAGTTCCAATAGATGACGGCCCAGGTCATGCAGAATTTCCTGTGCTTGATGAAGGCATAATTTTGGTGGAAAACGTGGTAAGCCGCCTCGTGGAGCCAAGAAGAATTCGTACCTCGCTTGATTTGCGTAATCCTGGCACTGCGTCTCTTGCTGGTGAGGTTTTTTGTATTTTAAGCCTAGCATCTGGTGATGCGGTGCCGCTTACATTAAGCCCTGCCAATGTGGGAAATTATAAAATATTACGCTGGAAGAAGGCAGTTCTTTTTGCCAATATTCCCGCCGAGCATGATTTATTTAATGCTCAAATGATTATTGAGGTGAAAGACAGTCAGGGTAAATTGCTTTATAGAAATGCCTTTGCCATAGAGCAATAATATTATAAACGCCTTCTACTGCGTAGCCAATAATATCCGAGGGTTAACCCACCGGCCAGTGCGGTTATGCTTGAGGTGACGCTTACAATTATTAGTACTAACATCCAATCAGCTAAAAGCTCCTTGAGTGAAAAGTCCATAGCAAGCATGGACATTACCGCCACTCCATGCACAAGGGCCGCAGGCCACGTGTGTCCTGTCATTTTTACCCCAATAAACCCAAGAAATATGGCAAAAGCCACACAAAAAATTGTGCGCAAGAGCATAACATTGCGTACAATGTGTATGGTTTTTACCCCTTCAAGAGCGGAGGTGGAGTAATAATGCATGGCCGTATAGAATATAAAGCAAAGAAAAAAAAGAATAATATATTCAGAGTAATAAATGCGCTTAAACATGGATTGCTTTAAACTCGCACAGTGTTGGATAAGAAATCTGCATAAGCCTCAGCAAGGCCTCGTTCTAAGGGTATAGACGGCTTCCAGCCAAGGTTTAATATTTTTGTAATATCAAGCACTTTTTGCATGGTGCCATCGGGTTTGGTGGTGTCGGTTAAAATTTCTCCCTCAAAGCCCACAACCCTTGCTATAAGCTTTGCAAGTTCGATTATGGGTATGTCCTTACCAAAGCCAATGTTAATATGCATGGCTTCGTTGTATGTTTGCATTAAAAACAAACAAGCGTCAGCCAAGTCATGGGAGTGCAAAAATTCACGCTTTGGTGTGCCAGTTCCCCAAATGCTAACACTTGGATTATTATTAACTTTTGCTTCGTGAAAGCGGCGCAATAATGAAGGAATTACGTGAGCGTTTTCTGGGTGATAGTTATCCCCTGGGCCATAAAGATTGGTTGGCATAACACTTATGGCATTAAATCCATATTGTTTACGGTAGCTTGCGCACATTTCAATGCCAGAAATTTTGGCTAAAGCATAGGCTTTGTTGGTTTCTTCCAAGGGGCTTGTGAGTAAATATTCCTCACGTATGGGTTGGGGACACTCTTTAGGGTAAATGCACGAAGAACCTAAGAAAAGAAGTTTTTTTGTGCCATGTTTCCAAGCGGAATGAATGCAATTATTTTGAATTTGCAAGTTTTCATAAATAAAATCAGCAGAGAAGGTATCATTGGCATAAATGCCCCCCACCTTAGCCGCACAAAGAAAAACAAATTCTGGTTTTTTATTGGCAAAAAAATCTTGCACTTGTGCTTGATTGCATAAATCAAGCTCGCTACGGGTGCAGGTTAAAATATTATCATATCCAGCATTTTTTAGGGCACGGCAGATACTTGCACCTACCATACCCCTATGTCCAGCTACAAATATGGATGAGCTTTTTTGCATATATTATTCTCGCCCATATTCATCGTCAAAGCGTTCAATATCATCTTCACCAAGGTATGCACCTGACTGTATTTCAATAATCACAAGAGGCAAGATGCTTGGATTTTTTAGTCTATGCATACAGGTTGGGGGTATGTAAGTAGATTGATTTTCCGTTAGTAAAAATGTTTCATCACCATTGGTAATTTCCGCTGTGCCGCTTACCACAATCCAGTGTTCTGCACGGTGGTAATGCATTTGCGATGATAGCGATGCGCCAGGGTTTACTTCAATGCGTTTAACTTGAAAACGCTCCGCAAGCACAAGGCTTTCATAATATCCCCACGGGCGATATACTTTTTGATGCCAACTGGCTTCTTTGCGCTCTTGGGCTTCCATGGCTTTAACCAGCACTTTTACATCTTGGGCATGGCGTTTTTTGGTAACAAGCACAGCATCCGCTGTTTCCACAACCACTATATCTTCAACCCCGAGCGTTGCCACAAGGCGTGCGCTAGAATGTATGTATGAATTACGTGTTTTGTGTGTTATAACATCACCTTGGCACACATTGCCCTTGGAGTCATAGCTTGATGATTGATAAAGTGAGGTCCAAGATCCCAAATCATTCCAATAAATATCAAGGGGCAAAACTGCAGCTTTTTCGGTGTGTTCCATAACAGCATAGTCAATGGACTGATCAGGGCATGCCGCAAGCACTGCCGTATCAGGCCTAATAAAGTCGTTATCTTGTTTGGATTGCTCCCAAGCGTGGCGGCAAATATCAACTATATCTGGTGCATATTTTTCCATTTCAGAGATGAAGGCATCAGCCCTAAATAAAAACATGCCGCTATTCCAATAATATCCGCCTTCTTTAAGCATTTTTCCTGCGGCATCTTTGCTTGGTTTTTCCACAAATTTTGTCACATAGCTGGTATTATTTTTAAGTATACCTTGCGCATTTTCAGCCGCATCAATGGGCTCACCACGCTTAATATATCCATAGCCTGTTTCAGGCTTGTCTGGAGTAATGCCAAAGGTAACCAAGTGCCCTTGGTTAACGGCAGGAGTTGCTTCTTTTACGGCACTCACAAGGACATTTTCTGGCCTTAAAATATGGTCGGAAGGCAGTACCAATAAAACCGCATCGGGGTCATTTTGCATAGCAAAAAAGGCCACAAGGGTTATGGCAGGTGCGGTATTGCGTGCATGCGGCTCAAGGATGATATTGGGGGTACGGCTACCAGGCACACGCATTTGTTGTATAGTTGCGGCTACAAAGAAGCGGTGCTCTTCATTACAAATGACAATGGGTGCGCCCACGGAGCGTTCTTGATTGTGTTGGATATGTTGTACCCTTTGTAGGGTTTGAGTGAAAAGAGATGGTAGCTCCTCATCATATTTCATAAATTGTTTGGGATATAGCGTGCGAGAAAGTGGCCATAAACGCGAACCACTACCACCGCAGAGGATTACAGGGTATAGCATACAATCTCCTAGTTTGTGAAATTAACGTAAATTATACCGAAAATTAACTTACACTACAAAATTGTATATTAAAACTATTGCATTAGCAAGGCTAGGAGGAGTGAGGTGCCATATTGCCGAGTAAGCGTAATGAACTGGGATGCCTTTGCCCCCCTTGCGTAGCAATAAGGGGGGCAGATGCGAAGCATCGGGGGGTTACCTTCAATTAGTTCGGTTTTTGCGAAATGGAAGAACAAATTAAATGATAGCAAGAGCAAAAAACGATGTTTGTTTTTTGGGCAATGATGTGTGTATTTTTGATTTTTTTCGCTGGCAAGGAAAAATTAACTTTTGGAAGGCAGAGCGTATATAAATACGTGCGTTTCAAAAGTTGATTTTGACGCAGCCAGCGGGAAAAAGGAAAATACCGCATCAGTGTCCAAAAGTGCGAAGAAAACACTAAATACAACGAAAATATGACCTAATTAATGATTTATGTTATCTGCTTTAACGATAATAATTTATACAATTAGAACATGATGCCATATTGCCCACCAAGCAAGCTTTTGCTAGAGTGCCTACATGAGTGAGCAAAAGTACAGAAAGTATAAGCGCGTGCGAAATAAGCTCGGCCGCCCAGAAGAAGTAAAGCAAGTTCTTGACTACTGCCTCCAAAAGCTAGGCAAGCCAGAAAATGCTTTACTCACAAGGCTTTGGCAACATTGGGACATGGTCATGGGTGAGGATATAGCCCCCCTTGCTTTCCCTCTTGGGCATAAGGGCGGGGTGTTATTTGTGGGCGGAGAGGACGCCATGAGTGTGCAAGAACTTTCATTTTTAAGCCTTGAAATACAAGAGCGAGCTAACGCATTTATGGAAAAGGATTTTTTTAAGGAAGTTAAGGTGCGCTTAAGCCTTGATAAAGCTCCCTTGCATGAGGTGGTCAAGCGTACCCCCTTTATGCCGCCGCTTACGGTCATAAAAGGGCCAAAATTAAGTGGTAAATACCTTGATGAAATGGATAGTGACTCGCCAGTAGCTCGTTGTTATGCTCGCTATGTAAATGCGTCAAAGAAAGATGTTTAATCTACTGCTTTTCAGCTAAAATTTTATCTACATATTGAAGTAGCTTTTTTGCTTCCTCAAATTCAGGGTTAAGTTTAATGGCGGCAAGGGCTGCTGAGCGTGCCTTGGGCCATTTTTTCCAATCAAGATACAATCTACCAATATTAAAATACAGGTTTGGGTCATTGCGTAAGTACTTTGAGGCACGCAAGTAATATGTTTCTGCAACTTCAAAGCGTTCAAGCTTGCGCAAAGCCATGCCTATTACGTTATAAAATGGTAACATATCAGGCTTTAAATCAAGCGCTTCACTTAAGTAGCGCACAGCTTCTTCATATAGCTTGGCCTTGAGCAGGGCCTCACCAATATCTCCCAAAAGTTGTGCATCCCTTGGAAATTCACGGGCAATACTTGCAAATGTGGCTTGGCCTTTGGCTTCATCTTCGGCAAGCTCTGCAATGCCTTGGGCTAGGAGCATTTTTTTTCTTTCTTCACGCTCCCTTAAGGCTCGTGCTGCTTCTTCTTGTACATGCTCATCAAGGGCTGCAAGTAAATCACGCACATTGGCAAGTAAATCACGCTCTTGCCCTGCTACAAGCGACAATTGTAGGGGAAATAAACTGCGCACCAGAGGGTCAGAAGAAATGGCACTAAGTG
>CAYJNE010000018.1:0-15157 GCA_964371345.1 uncultured Desulfovibrionaceae bacterium
GTCTTTTACATCTTGGCAATGCTTGGTCATTTTTATGGGCTTGGCTTTGGGCAAGAGCAGAGCGTGGACGTATAGTCTTGCGCATGGAAGATATTGACCCTGACCGCTCAAAACATGAATATGCCAAAGCCATTGAGGAAGATTTACGCTGGTTTGGGCTTGATTGGGACGGGCCAACATTAATACAAAGCACTAGAAACAAAGAACATAATGCGGCATTGCACAGTCTTGAGCAGGGCGGGCATATTTACCCTTGCTATTGCACCCGTAAGGAATTGCGAAGTCTTGCTGGTGCTCCACATGTGGATGATATGGGCGCACCATATATGGGCACTTGCAGGGAACTTGGGCTAAGTGAGCGAGTCCAAAAGGAAAGTGAAGGGCGGCGTGCGGCATTGCGTTTGCGTTGTCCGCATGGGAAAAATATAAAATTTACTGACGCCATTTATGGTCCCCAAAGCTATGATTTACAACAGTGTGGGGGGGATTTTGCACTACGCCGCTCGGACGGTGTGCTAGCTTATCAACTGGCTGTGGTGGTTGATGATGCCGCTCAAAATGTGACCCATGTTTTGCGGGGTAGTGATATTTTAATTTCCACCCCAAGGCAAATATTGCTCTGTAATTTATTGGGCTTAGATGTACCAAACTATGCGCATGTACCGCTTTTACTTGATGCTAAGGGTGAGCGTTTAGCTAAGCGGCATCAGGCTTTGACTTTACGTTCTTTACGTGACCAAGGGGTCAGACCTGAGCGTATTGTGGGGCTTTTGGCCTATCTTGCTGGCTTGCGTGACAAAGTTGGAGATGTTTATACATCTGAACTTATTAATGAATTTATCCTAGAGCGTTGTGTGAATATGCATAAGATGAAACAGAGCGGCATAATAGTTTCTGATGATTGTATGAGTAAATTGCTCGCATAATTGGCACTTGTTTTTTGCATTTTTTTAACATATAAGCCAAGTTCATTTACTACTAAATCAGTGAGGATTATATAATGAGCACTTCTACATTAAGCCAAGAACTACTTGATACATTATTTCCTGCCGAGCGCAGTGATGAATTTTTTGATGCTATGTACGGTGATGCAGAAGATGGGGCCTATGATATTAAGTTAGTAGCACGTTCTGTGGATGATGCCCGTGCTAATTTAGTATTTGAGTTGCGCCAGCGTCCTGAAAAATGCCTTGTATGTAGCCTCACTTATGGCCTACCTCAAGTGTTCCAGCGTCACCCGCTCATTAATACTGCTAATATTGCTAAGGAAGTTGCCAAGGCTCTTGGCTGGGACCCTGATAGCATTAGCTATGAGCTTGGCCGTACTGAAGAACATGGCCAAGCATTGCACTGCATTCCATTTACTATCAGCAAGTAATTATTGGATTATCCGCCGCTAAGAATAGTCTTGGCGGCGTGCGCTCCTCCCCATAAACCTGCATGTTCATTGGTCATGAGCATGACGGGTATGCTTTCAATTATGCCTTGCATTCCCTTGGGGGCAGTGTAAAATTCTGTTTTAAAGCTTGGGTTTTGCAAAATGTGCGGATTTTTTATGAGTACGCCACCACTAAGGTAAATTCCCCCCATACTCAAGGTATTTAAGGCCCAATTTTTACAAAAACGCCCTAAAAAACGAGCATAGAGGCGCAGTTGTGTGCTATCTTCCTTAAAATTTTGGGCGGCGTCTGCTGGGTGTATATGTTCAGCATGTAAGTAGCCATGCAAAAGGCTTAGGCCTCGGGCTGATAAAATATCCTCGGCACTGAGGCGGTTTTGTTGTAAATAATCTTTGGCGAAATTGGCAAAATCCAGTTCCTCATCCCCATAAAATGGCATGTCGGTATGTCCACCTTCGGCTTGTAAAATGCTCCACGATTTGGTCTTTATGGGCATAAGAGCCGCAGTTCCAAGGCCAGTACCAGCTCCTAAAATGGCACGGGTGGCCCTTTGGGGGGCGTTTTTATTAATAATGGGAAGTAGCTCTATGTTTTCTGATACTGAGGCCCAAGCTTGAAGGGTAAAATCATTTACCAATAAAAAAGGCTCGTTTTTATGTTTGAGAAAGTCTTTGAAGTCAAGGCGTAGGGGGGCGTTGGTAAGTTTTGCTTGAACGCCGTTTTCCTCAATGGGGCCAGCAATTCCCCAAATGTGGGCATGGGCTTTGTATGGGTCAATACCACAGTGGGTGGCGGCCTCAAGCGCATCAAGGGTAGTGTTAAGACTTAGGGTAGGGCAGGTGTGAACTTTGCGTAGATTAAGAGTTTCATTTTCAAGTTCAAAATGGGCAAAGCGGGCTTGTGTTCCCCCAATGTCTGCACAAAGTATATTTTTAATCAATGACTTATCCTCATTTATATAACGCTTGGTCGCACGTCCTGTGCAACACAAGCTATCGCAAGCGTCGCCTGCGCCGAAAGTAAATTTCGGCTTGACTTTGGCTTGCTCCCCTGCGGGGCTTGCCTACATCCTGTAGGCATTTTCTTTTCGAATAACGCTTGGTCGCACGTCCTGTGCAACACAAGCTATCGCAAGCGTCGCCTGCGCCGAAAGTGAATTTCGGCTTGTCTTTGGCTTGCTCCCCTGTGGGGCTTGCCACGTCCTGTGGCAAATATGACGCTTGGTCGCACGTCATTTATCCGCTTATGGCGGCGGTACGCCTTATTTTAAAAGCGCACCGCAGATTTTACATTATATAGTGACTTTTGCACCAAGCAACTTAATAAATTCTGCAATCCATGCTGGATGTGCAGGCCAAGCAGGGGCAGTAACAACGTGCCCGTCTACTACGGCATTGCTTGCGGTGTCATTCATGTCAACCCAAGTTCCGCCACACATTTCAACTTCTGGTTTAACTGCTGGATAGGCTGTGCTTTTTTTGCCTTTTAATACACCAGCAGGGGCAAGTATTTGTGGGCCGTGACAAATGGCAGCAATTGGTTTTTTGTCTGCATCAAATTCTTTAACAATTTCAATAACTCTTGCGTTTAGGCGTAAATATTCAGGTGCACGACCACCAGGAATAACAAGACCCACATAGTCGGCTGTTTTTACATTGTTAAAGTCGTAGTTTATGCCGAAATTGTGTCCAACTTTTTCGCTATATGTTTGTTGGCCTTCAAAATCGTGGATGGAAGTTTTGACGGTATCCCCAACTTTTTTGTCTGGGCATACGGCGTGTACTTCGTAGCCAAGCATAAGTAACATTTGAAAGGGTACCATAACTTCATAGTCTTCAACAAAGTCGCCTGCGATAAGTAGAATTTTTTTGCTCATTTTTTTCTCCCAATAGTTTTTGAAAAATTTGCACTTGCCAATGGGCAAAGCATACATATATTGTGTGGAACTGTTCAAGACATTTTTTGTAAAGGATTTGCTTATGCCACTATATGACTTTTATTGTGAAAAATGCGCCAAAAGCTTTGAAGATATTGTTTCTGCTGAAGAAATTCCGCCTTGCCCCACTTGCGGAGCTAAGGACGTTAAAAGGGAGCTTTCTGCCCCAAGCCCTTTGAAAACTGGAGCTTTTCCTTATAAAGTTGGGCCTGTGCATCCTATGATGAATAGAAAACCAAGTGCTGGATGTGGTAATGGCCCTTGCGGGAGCGGCTTTTCCTGAGCTCAGTAAACAAAAATCCGTGTGATTTGTAAAAAACCTTTCTTGCAATTACCCCTTATTTGCACTATGTTTAGGGAGCAAAAAATGTATTTTTGCTCCCAAAGTGTTGGCAAAGTCAACACGACCGATAAATCAAGAGTAGGCGCAATTTACTTGCGCCGTGAAGCGATTGATTTTCGTGCCTTACTGCCAAGCAAGCTCTGCTTGCTTAGGCGGCACAAACGCCTGAAAGGGCGTTTGTCATCATTCTGGCAGCAAAAAATGTATTTTTGCTCATTTTAATTTTGTGCTCAAGGGGATATTCATGACACGCAGTATGACTGGCTTTGGCCGCTGTTTAGTTGAAGATGCAAGCACCACCCAACAATGGGAAGTGCGCAGCGTTAACGGGCGGCACCTTGATATACGTTGGCACTTGCCGTCTTCTGTGCGCAGTGTGCAGGCCCGCCTAGAAAAGCTTGTGCGCAGTTATGCCCAAAGAGGGCGGGTGGATATATCCCTCACCTTAAATTATAATGCCGATGCTGTGCGCAGTGTAATGTTTGACCAAAGCCAAGCCACAGCCATGCTTGATACCTTGCAGAGTTTTGCGCATAGTAGGCAAGAAAGCTTTGAATTTGATTACAATTTATTATTCCAGATTTCGTCACTTTGGGGTGAAAATGGTGATGTAATGGAGGAGCATTTGGTAAGCCGCCTTGAAGAAGGCCTTACCGTTGCCCTTGAAGACTGGAACGAAGCCCGAAGCTCTGAAGGATCTGCCCTACATCTTGACTTAAATTCTCGTATTCTCCGTATGGAAGAATGGACTGATATTATTGAAGATCGCATCCCCGAAATTAAAACTGCCCGCATAAATGCTCTACGAGAGCGTGTTACCGATATTTTAGCTCAACAAAATGTGGAAATGGATGAGCATCGTTTCTTACAAGAGATTGTTATTCTTACAGATAAACTCGACGTAACTGAGGAGTTAATCCGCCTAAGAACGCATTTACAACGCCTAAATGAGCTTTTGCAAATGGGCAATGATGTGGGCCGAAAACTTGATTTTACCCTGCAAGAATGCTTTCGTGAAATAAATACTTGTGGTAATAAAATCCCCGATGTTCAGCTTTCAAGTTTGGTGGTAGATTTCAAGGCTGAGCTCGAAAAATGCCGTGAACAAGTACAAAATATTGAGTGAGCAAACTATGCAGCCGCAACAGCTTATCAATTTAGGTTTTAATAATTATGTATTGGCATCACGTGTGGTTTCCATTTTGGGGCCGTCATCTTCGCCCATGAAGCGGCTACGTGAAGATGCAAAGGCCGAGGGGCGATTGTTGGACGCAACGCAGGGCCGTAAAACACGTTCTATTTTAATAACAGACTCAAATCATGTAATACTTTCAGCAATTCAAGCAGAAACAATTAGTCAGCGTTTCTTACAGGAAGTTGAGTTATCTATTGAAAACCCAAAATAATTATAGGGGATAGTGCATGTTTATATCACGCAAGGGTATTGCCTTGGTTATCTGTGCACCTTCAGGTACAGGTAAAACTACGCTAATCAAAAAACTTTTGAAGGAATTTCCTCATTTTGGATTTTCCATTTCCCATACAACTCGCCCCCCCCGTGACGGTGAGTTGCACGGGGTAGACTACCATTTTACAAGCGTTTCTGAGTTCAAAGAGCAACGCAATAATGGCTATTTTGCTGAGTGGGCACAAGTGCATGGGGCTTATTATGGCACACCGCTAAAGGCTACATTGGATATGCTTGAAAAAGGGCAAGATGTTATTTTTGATGTGGACGTACAAGGAGCCTCCCAACTGCGTTTGAATTTGCCAACAGGTGTATATATTTTCATTTTACCACCGTCCTTAAAGGAATTGCGCACACGCCTTGAACTACGTGGAACTGATAGTAAGGAAAGCATAGAAAGACGCATGAACAACGCTGTTTATGAAATAAATCAGGCCCATTGGTTTGATTATTGGGTTGTAAATAGTAGCCTTGAATCTGCTTATGACCAAGTGCGCGCATCATATATTGCTGCAACTTTGCAACCTAGGTATTATCCTTCACTTGCTGAAAGTATCTTGAACCCAGATGACGAGAGCTAAGTATGCAAAAATCTGAGCTTATTGTAGCCTTAGATACGCACGATGTACAAAGTGCCTATGCCCTTGCAGGTACATTAAAAGGTCATGTAACATGGCTTAAAGTTGGCCTTGAGCTTTTTGTGGTGGGTGGGCCAGAAATGGTCAATGGGTTAAAGGCTTTAGGGTTTAAAATTTTTCTTGATTTAAAAATGTATGATATACCTAACACTGTTTTGGGTGGGGTATTATCTGCCGCAAAGCTTGGCGTTGACCTTATGACCATACATACCCAAGGTGGGGAAGATATGGCTAAAGCTGCCGTAAAAGCCACTTTGAGCTTACCAGAACATGAACGTCCGCTAATTTTTGGCGTAACTGTGCTTACTAGCATGAGTGAGGGCGATTTGCCCGCATATGACGGTGATATAAGCGTGCTTGTGGGTGAGCTTGCTAAAAAAGCCCATGCATGGGGGCTTAATGGTATTGTTTGTTCTGGGCATGAGGTTGCAGGTATAAAAAATACTTGTGGTAATGATTTTCTTTGTTTAACTCCTGGCATTCGCCCAGAAGGGCATGACGCCTCTGACCAACGCCGTTTAATGACTCCAAGACAAGCAGTGCTTGCTGGTTCTGACTTCTTGGTAGTGGGAAGGCCCATAACCAAGGCTGAAAATCCTGCGAGTGCGGCCAAAGATATTATAAAACAGATGCATAATAGCTAATTATATTGTGGGGATGATATGAGTAGTGATGTAACAGTTGAAAAAGTAAAGGGTGTGTTTTCCACACAAGAAATTAAAAAAATAGGCACAGGTACGACTACCAAGCGCACTGTGCAGAAGAATTTTTGGTTTGTGGAAAGCTTGAGTGACGGAAACCTTGAGTGCCAGCCCTTGAATAGTAATTTTGTGCCATCAGGGCCTAAGAAGACTATTACTATGGATGAGCTTATAGAAAAATTTGCTCCTGAACCTGAGTTTTATATGAGTTCTGTGTTTCCAAAAATGATGGAAATGCAGAAAAATCTTGACGCAGGGGACGGCCACCGTGCCAAGGGTGAAAACTTTGCCGCAGAGCATGAATACAGCGCGGCCCTGCAAATTGATGAAGATAATGTGCGAGCTAACTTTGGCATTGGCTTAACCTATATGCAGCGTGGTGAGAGCGATAAAGCTCAAGATATTTTTGAACGCCTTCTTAACTTAGAAGGTTCCTATGATGCGGAACATAAGCATTTATTTAATGAATTTGGTATAAATTTACGCAAAACTAAAATGTTTAACCAAGCTATTGAGTATTATGAACGGGCTTTAACCTTGACCACCAATGATGAAGGCATTCATATTAACCTTGCTCGTACCCTCCTAGAAAAAAAGGATTTTCAAAAATGCACTGAGCATTTGTTGAAGGCTTTGGAATTGGCACCTAAACATGAAAGTGCCAAAAAGTTTTTGGAATGGTTACTGGCTAAAAACTTTGTACCCGCTGAGCTTGTAACAAGCTCTCAAAAAGCTCTTGCTAGTGAAGAGCCAAAAGCTGACCCTGCGACTGAAGGAGCTAGCGATGATGCAAGTGCTACTCCAGAGCAAACAACAAATGCAGAAACCGTTAATCTAGGCTAAATTTTTGTGAAAGATTGGATATTTAGAAGTGAAAACAGTTCTTGTACACAAGAATTATGTAAGGATAATGCTTGCACCAAGCAATCTGTAGGTGAGCCTCACGAGGATATGGCAGATAGCTTGGGAGTGTCGTCACTTCTTTTAAAAATTCTTAAATTACGTGGCATTACGGAGCTTAAAGATGCTCAGGAGTACCTTTCACCCAACTTGCGATTGTTAGCTCCACCCCATGTTTGGCCTGGTGTAATAGAGTCGGCCGATGTTTTGGTCAAAGCCCTGTCAGAAGGCAAAAAACTTGCCGTTTGGGGCGATTATGATGTTGACGGCATTACATCAACCTGCCTTGTGAAAGATGTACTCGAAGCACATGGATTTTCAATAATTACGCATATTCCCGACCGCGGATCTGAAGGCTATGGCCTAAATGCCAGCAGCATTGATAAGCTTGCAGATCAAGGTGTTGATATTCTTTTAACGGTGGATTGCGGTATTTCTGACTGTGAAAGCATTGCCTATGCCAAAAAAATTGGTATGAGTGTTGTTATATCTGACCACCACTTACCACCTGAAATTTTGCCTCCAGCTGATGCCATTTGTAATCCACGCCTTGCCCCATGCCCCTGCCAAAACCTTGCTGGTGTTGGAGTGGCCTTTTTTTTAATGTGCGCAGTTAATGCAAAATTACAAGAGTTTACGCAAAAAAAATATGATATGCGAGATGTGCTTGACCTTGTGGCATTGGGCACGTTGGCGGATGTGGTAACATTGCAAGGACAAAATAGAATTTTAGTAAAAAATGGCTTACTTAAAATAACAGAGGCCACACGCATTGGCATTGCGGCTCTAAAGCGGGTATGTAATTATGATGCTTTTGCAAAATTGGGTGCAGGGCAGGTGGTGTTTACCCTTGCCCCACGCATTAATGCCGCTGGGCGCATGGGGTCAGCCAAACTTGCATTAGAGCTTTTGCATGCTAATGATATGGATAGTGCCATGACGCTTGCTAAAAAGCTTGATACCATGAATAGCGAGCGCAGAAAGGAAGAAGAACGTGTGTATGAAGAAGCACGGGCTGAGGCCTTAGCCCAAAGCCATAGGGCTGGATTTGTGCTTTATTCTAGCGGGTGGCACCCTGGTATCATTGGTATTGTGGCTTCACGCATTGTGGATGAATTTTACCGCCCAACGCTTATTCTTTGTGACGGCATTAATGGTGGGCTAAAGGGTTCAGGACGCTCCATAAAAGAGTTTCATCTTCATGATAGCCTAAGCAAACTATCTGATATTTTTATAAATTATGGTGGTCACAAGCTGGCGGCGGGTTTAAGCATTGCCACTGAAAATTTAGAAGAGCTACGCACCCGCTTTGACAATCTTGCCCGTGAAAGCCTTGGGGACACCATGCCAAAGCCAAGCTTAACCCTTGACCTGACTTTGGATTTTTCAGCAGCAAGCAATGCTATTTTCTTAGATGAACTTGATTTATTACAGCCGTTTGGTATGGGAAATGCGCAGCCACTTTTTGCATCCCCACCTTTATTTGTGAAAAATGTTAGGGCCTTTGGCATGAAGAAAAACCACGCCCTACTTGAAGTTTTGGACGAAGAAAGTGGTATAACCCTCATGGCTAAGGCTTGGGGTAAGGCACAAGAGTATTCGTCAAGCCTTTGTAAAAAACGTGTTAAGCTTGCCTATACGCCTGTTTTTAATACTTTTAATAATGTCACTTCCATTGAATTGCATGTTAAGGATATGATGATATCTGAGTGAGGTTTATATGAATGCATGTGCGCATTGTGGGCGTGAGTATAATTCTTCAAAGCCACGTTGTGAAAAATGTCCATCTGGTTTGGTAGCACAAGAGCAAAATGTAAATACTGAACAAGAGCATCAAGTTATTGAACCTGAAGTCGTGCGCCCGCACGGTGGTCAGTATGAACAAAGCCATAGTGAATGGTCGCAGGGTGGGGCTACGTTTAAAACTTGGACTTTTAATCAAAATGGCTCTGGATTTAGAGCTAGTGCCAATGATTCGTGCTTGCCAGGGCTTATAACTCTTGGCATTGCCCTAAGTTTAGGCGTGCAATTTGGACTTTTGGCGAGTATTGGATTTTTTGTTTTTTATGCTGTGGGCAGTGCCATAAGCTTTTTTGTGAACATGCGCCGCATGGTGGAAGGGCGACCCATGTCTCCTTGGATTGGGCGCATTATTGTTTGGCTTGTGTGTATATTTATTACCGCAAGTCTTGCTGGATAATGCTAAGGCATTAAAAAACTAGTAATTAATCATGATAGACCTACTTCTAGTCTCAGGCATAATTCTATTTTGCGCACTCATCGGTAGGGTTACACATAAATTGGGTGTTCCTGTATTGCTGGCTTTTGTTTGCCTAGGGATGCTCGTGGGTGAAAATGGTATTTTTCAAATTGCCTTTGATGATTATGAATTAACCGCATTTATTTGTGAAGTATCCTTAATTTTTATCATGTTTTACGGTGGTTTTGGCACCAGTTGGAATCATGCAAAACCTGTTGTGCTAAAAGCCTCTGTACTCGCCTCCTTGGGGATTATCCTAACAACTGCCTTCACTGGATTTGTTTGCATAACTCTTTTTAATATGCCCACTCTTGAAGCTTTTTTGCTGGGTGCTGTACTTAGCTCAACGGACGCAGCTTCTGTATTTTCAGTTCTACGCTCTAAAAATCTTGGTCTAAAAGAAAACACAGCCTCACTTTTGGAAATGGAAAGCGGTAGCAATGACCCCTTTGCTTATATGCTTACCATTATTATTCTTACCATGATGAACTCCCAAGCCAGCGGCTTTGGGTTGCTCGAAATAGCAGCTAAGCAATTATTTTTTGGTGCATTATTTGGTGGCATAATTGCTTTTGGTGTGGGAAAATTCTTAAAGCATTATAAATTCCCCATTGTGGGCTTTGACATGGCCTTTATGATTGGCATTGCTTTACTTGCCTATGCCTTGCCCACGACCTTTGGCGGAAATGGCTACTTAAGTGTCTATATAGCTGGTATTGCCCTTGGTAATTGTCACTTAAAAGAAAAAAAGACTTTAGTTACGTTTTTTGATGGTTTTACAAGTTTAACGCAAATGTTAATCTTTTTTCTTTTGGGATTTTTGGCTACGCCAAGCCTTATCCCGCAAGTTTTAACCACTTCAATTTTAATAGCTTTATTACTAGCTTTTGTAATACGCCCCTTGGCCGTGACCCTTTGTTTAACTCCATTTAGATGTAGTTTACCCCAGCAATTATTAGTATCTTTTGCAGGCCTTAGGGGGGCGGCCTCTGTTATATTTGCTATTGTAGCTACCGTTAATGAAGTTGAAACTCCAGGCAATCTTTATCATATGGTGTTTTGCATCGTATTGTTATCCATAAGTTTTCAGGGTTCCCTCTTAGCTCCAGTGGCGCGTTTGCTTGGTATGTGCGATGATAGTATTGATGATTCAAAAAGCTTTAGTGATTATGCAGAAAGCAATAGGATTGGTTTTGTTTCACTACCAATACACGAAGGACATCCGTGGATTAATAAGGCTTTACATGAAGTTCATATTCCGCCTGGGATGCTCGTAATCATGATACTGCGAGAGGGCAAAAATGTATTGCACGGTGGGAGTACTCTGCTTTGTATTGATGATACTATAATACTATGTGCACCAAAAAATCAGGAAGAAATTACATCTTCCCTATCAGAATATTATGTTAATGAACATAGTGAATTTATTGGAAAAAGCATTGCGTCAACAGTAGAGCATGGAAAACGCTTGGTGGTAATGATATTAAGAAATGGGAGAACCATTATTCCAAGCGGTAAAACCATTATTGAAGTAGATGATCTATTGGTTGTTATGGAAGAGGATGTTTTATAGCTCCTCCAACCAACACCGCACCATATGGCCTTCATCTTTGGCCATGGCTTTTAGGGTTGGCCTTTCTTCCTTACACTTTTGTGTGGCTTTTTCACAGCGGGGGTGAAAGCGGCAACCCGTTGGTATTTCACTAGGTAGCGGAACTTTACCTTCAATTATGGGCAGGCGTTCTTGCTCCATACTATGTTTACTTGGGATAGCTTGCAAAAGTCCTTGAGTATAAGGGTGGCACGGGTTTGTAAGTACTTGTTTTACTAAGCCATGTTCTATCATTTGCCCCGCATACATAACCCCCACTTTGTGCGCCATTTGCGCCACAACACCAAAATTGTGCGTGATGAGTAGTACCCCCATGCCACGTTCTTCGGTAAGGCTTTTGATGAGGCTTAGGATTTGCCATTGTATGGTAACATCAAGTGCTGTGGTTGGTTCATCGGCAAGGAGTAGTTTGGGCGAGCAGGCAAGGGCCATGGCAATCATAACTCTTTGGCGCATTCCGCCACTTAACTGATGCGGATAGTCATTGAGGCGGCTTTCTGCGGCAGAAATTCCCACTTGCTCAAATAGCTCTATGCAACGCTGTTTTGCCTGTTGTTTGGATATTTTTTGATGTAGTATAAGGTGTTCTGTGCATTGCTCACCCACTTTGAGTACTGGATTTAGGGCCGTCATGGGTTCTTGAAAAATCATGGAAATATGCTTTCCACGAATGTCTTGCATTTCCTTTTCTGATAGCTTTAATATCTCGTCATTTTGCAAAAAAACTTGCCCGTTTAAGCTTGCATTTTCAGGTGTCAGGCGCAATATGGCTTTGGCGGTGAGGCTTTTACCACAACCAGATTCACCCACAAGACAAAAAATTTCACCCTGTGCTATGGAAAAATTAACATCAGCTACGGTTAAAAAATTACCCTGTTCAGTATGAAAGGTAATATCAAGATTACGCACATTTAGAAGTTCTTTTGTCATATTTATTGTTCCCAAAACTTTTTCGTCACTTTGGATTTTTTGGAAGGTGCTTTTTTCTTTTCCTTCTTAGGGGTGAAGGTCTTTTTAGGTTCTGGTTTTACATATTCTTTTCTTGCAGGTGGGGCAACCTTTTCTGCATGTTCAAGTATGAGCGCGCCTGATTTGCTATCGGTGCGAGGTTGTTGCGAACTTGCTTTAAGGTTGACCAATGCACCAGAAGGCAGTGCCGAGGCATTGCTAAGCAACGCAAGGCCTTGGGCACAACATGCATAGCGGGCTTCACCCATTATGCCTGGCACCGTAAATGGTGCAGAAATAATTCTTGCTTTATCTTCCTCGATTTGTTCATTCTTAGAAAGTAATACAAAGGCAAGGCTTAGGGCGTTTTTGCGCAACTTAGCTGCAATGGAAAGATCAACTAACCACTTGGGGCTTCCTTGTACATCAAAAGTAAAATGGCACCATGTACGTGAGTCCTCAAGGGGGCATTCAAGCGTGTGCGGGCAAGGGCTGCTGGGGCTTAACTCATGTTCAAGGGCCGCATCACGTAAGGTGAGAATGGTTTTTCCGCCAAGGCGGGTGCCAGGCTCAATAATAAGCAATGATGCATCGCTTGCTCTTAGGCTTGGCTTAAGGTTTTCTATGACTTTATATGCTCGTTCGTCTTGTAATTTCACTTCATTAAAAACATTGGCTGCAGAAATAAGCCATGGGACAGCATCAATTTTTTTAATCTCAATATGAGCTGTTTCAAGTTGGGTGCGCACGGGTATGATGCGCCACGGGCTGTGCTTTCCTGCAAGCTCTGTGAATAGTTTTTGCCCAAGTTGCAAGGGGTGTGGGGCAGTGTCTAAGCAAAGTATTGTTAATTCATGCTTATGCCATTCAGGTTTGCTAAGCCAGAGTGCTATGGGCAGTGAAAGGGGGCCGCTACCCATATCTACAAAAAGGCGTGCTTTTGGTTCTGCACCTTCCTTGGTGGGCATGGCTTTGGGCTCTGGCAACTTAAGATTGCTGAGTAAGCGGCATAAACGCAAGATATTCCACGGTAAAAAATACCACATATAGGCTGAAGTTAAGCGAGGCGCACTCCAATAAGCTTGCATGAGGCTGCGCTCTGTGGTGAGGCGGCTTGAAAGCTCGTCTATGGCAAAGGGTAGGGCCTTGCGGTGCTTGGCCTGTAAGGGCATGACGGTGTCTAAGGCCTTGGGTAGCTCTTGCAGGGCCTTGACAATGTGTGGCTTAAGGGGCTTGAAAATTTCTTGCATAACTAACCTATAAATGCAAAGCGCATGTTTTTCATGTATTTTTGAATAAAATCAGACTGTTCTGCCAGTTGAACATGCGTATTATGCTTGCTCCACTCTTGAAGCCAGTTCCGTTTTTTTGGTTCTAAAAGTAATAATTTTGCACCATTAAGGGCAGTATTACCCACCCGTATGATGCGCTTGCTTAGGCCATAGGGCACAAAGCCCAAAGCCTCCAAGTCATCACCCTCGGCATGACTGCCCATGGCTCCAGCCATATATATGGCTTTGAGGCTTGTATGCGTTGTGGCGGTGGCAGTCAAAAGCTCTTGCATGGCTAGGGAAAAAGCGGCTTTTACCTTGAGTATTTCTTCAATATCTGTGGAGCTTATATACATATGCTCAGCATCAGCAACATGTGGCCAAAGTCTGAAAATATATTCATCATTTTGCCTTTCAATCCACTTATATAACTTTGCGCAAAGGGGATTGGTGATGCTTTTTTCTTGGCAAAATCGTCCGTCTTCTTGCACAAGTCCTGCTCGCAAAAGACAATGTATAATAGATAGATAGCCTGTTCCGCAAATATGACTTGGGCTTTTGCCGTCAAGGGTATGGGGCTCAAGTCCGCTTGGGCTAAGGCGCACAGAATTTACAATGCCAGAAGCCCCATGAGCCATATGCCCAAAAGTTAGGCCAATGCCCTCAAGGGCTGGCCCAAGGGGTACACTGGTAATGTGGGCATGCTGGGCATTTTGGGTGCCTTTTTGAGCAAGTATAAATTCAGCATTGGTGCCAAGGTCTGTGAATATAAAGGGAAATTCTATATCATCACGCTGCATAAGGGCCGCATAGCCAGCACTAATATCACCACCCACAAAGGGAGCTAGCTGCGGGGGAATATATATGGGAGGAAGGGCTGTAATATGCTCAACACTATGCCCCGTAAGCGGCAAAGCATAGGGGGCCATGGCAAGGGATTTTATATCTTTTTGTAATAAAATACCACTCATGGCGGTATTTCCTGCAATGCACATTTCTGTAATTTCAGGGAGCTTACGAATAATATTTTGTAGCTCGGTGCTGACCAAGTTTGCAAGCGTTGCTGTATCTTTTAGGGCAAAAGCTAGGCGGGAAACAATGTCTGAGCCAGCACCCATTTGCGGGTTTATTTGCTCGCCACTGGCTATGCATTGCCCTTGTGGGCTTATGGCCTGCCAATGTATGGATGTGGTGCCAAGGTCCACAGCCAAAAGAGCGGACGGGGCAGGGCTTATAATGTCAATTTCCTGTTCAGCTGCGGGGATGTGGATTAGGGAAATTTCTATATTATTATCATTGCTTATATCTAGTTCGTCCACATTATGCCTACAGGCTAAACGTACACCACGGGCAATATCGCGGGCGCTGAGTATGCTTTGCTCTATGTCTTTTACCGTGGGTGGGGGCGATATAAATAATACTTTGCACTTGCCACATCGCCCAAGGCCAGAACATAACGGCGGCGGGGGTAGCTTGCCCGATAGCCAAATGGCTTGGGATAAGCTTTGCCCAGCGGCGGATTTTATATGTATTGTGGTATCTTGGACGTGTACGATAATGTGCATAGCTCAATGTACAGTGGCTAGGGGGGGAGGTCAATGTTCTTATTAAAAAGGTATTGGCCTAAAATTTGCATATATTTTAGCACTGTGGGAAAAGTGACACAAAGGCTTGACCGCA
>CAYJNE010000019.1:0-7517 GCA_964371345.1 uncultured Desulfovibrionaceae bacterium
TAAATTTTTTGTAAATCTTTTCTAAAGTTTATAAAGAAAAAATCAGTGTATTATAATCCTTTTTCACCCAAATAAAAAAGCAAATTAGCATAAAAAATGATATAAAATTTTGCGCATATAAAGACAGTGCCAAAAAAAAACATACAAAACGCAAGTTGCTAAACTTAGACATATTTTTCTTATGATTTGGCTCACCTTAAAATTTTGCATATGAAAGCTTGACCTATGTATAATCACAATGATAAAATCACAATTGCTACAAAATAAAGTTAATTCACAATAAGGGGTTAGTAGATGTTCTCTGTAAATTTACCTGAAGCGACACCCAAACCTAAAGAAAACCCTAAGACAGATAAAAAAAAAGCTGTTACCCCTTTAGACTTTTTTGAAGCCTGTAAAACTGGCAACCTTAAATTTGTGCAAGAGTGTGTGCGCAACTCTGAAACCATTGCCACACTTGTGAATAAAGCTAACGAATCTGGTCTTTTACTCGCATGTAAAAATGGACATTATGAAATTGCAAGGCTGTTAATTAGATCCAAAGCCGATTTAAACTGTTGCGATTTAAAAAATCATAGCGCAGTTCATTATGCCATTATCAATAAGCACCATAAATTACTAGAATTACTAATAAAAAATAATGCGAATATTAGTGATTATGATAAAACAGATACATACACCCCTCTTATACTAGCCATTCAAGATAGAGACTATTTTGCGGTACATATGCTATTAAATACAGTAGACTTAAATGTAAAAAATCAGAAGAGGGAAGATATTTTTGACTATGTAATTTCTGGCTCACAAGTAAGCTCTAACACCAAGTTTATTTTTACCTCTCACCCAAGAACTCGTGATGAATTTGCCAAAAGAAAGCAAATTTATGAAATTTTGCTTTCCAAATCCATGAAGATATCCCAAATGGATACCAAGCAAATGCGTGCCTACCTTGCTAATAATAATCTTGAAAAACAAGATGTTTACCACTTTGTATTTCATAAAAGGCATGAGCAAATGCTATATAACATCATCGCCAATACAAACTTTGTTGAAGACTTAAACCTAATACCAGCTGGCTATGATAAAGAATATCCATTCTTTCTGCTTGCAGTAAAAGAAAATTTGCAAACTGTTGTAAAGGCTTTGCTTGAAAAGGGTGTGGACATTGACTACCCCCTGCAAGAGTTTGATGACGATAAAATTTTAAGACTGTTTTCAAAAAATGAAATCGGAAAAACAGCCCTTATGATTGCCTATAAGGAAAAACATTTGGATATGGTTGAATTACTTTTAGAATATAATGCCAATGTGAACGCAAGAGATAAAAATAACTGGACTATTATTGATATAGCAAAGGATAATAACGACAAAACCATGCTTAGAAAATTTAGACTCTATGCCGAGTAGCTCTCATAGCAAAGCTACCCTACCAAGAAACCGTACCTGCAAAAAATTGTCGGATGTCAAAATATATTGCTTACACAAATTCTACCTAACCTAATTTAAAAATACAGCAAACCATTTGACAAAATAGCTATTTACAAGCGTATACAAGTTATAGTATTTAATTTAAATAAATTTTAAGCTTTCTGTTCACATAGGAGTAACAAAATGCCCAAACATGATTTTGAATTTGATAATTTTTACTACTATATGAAGGAAAAAAATCATACAAACACCCTAGAGTACTATGATAATAAAATAAAAGCCTCTCAGTATAAAGTTCCCATGGAAGTAACTGCTAAGCACCTTGGAAGTGTAGAAAATGTGCTAGATTGGTCATGCGGTGACGGACATTTTTCAACATATTTATGTTATAAAAGCATACACACCGTGGGCACATCTTTTTACAATAAGATACCAGAATTTCTAAATAAAAATCCATATTTCAATTTCATACTTGTTGATGAAAAAGAAAATGTCAAGCTACCCTTTGACGATAACACTTTTGACATTGTTTTTAGCATTGGCGTGTTAGAGCATGTTCACGAAACTGGAGGCAGCCAAGAGCTTTCCTTAAAAGAAATAAACAGAATACTCAAAGATAATGGAAAGTTCATTTGCTTTCATCTACCCAATAAATACAGCTGGGTTGAGAATTTAGGTAAGATTATTCCCAGAAAAATAAAAAGCAAACTGCCTATAGGTAGTCCTCATTCAAAAACATTTTCACGCAAAGACGTACAAATGCTACTGGCAAAAACAGATTTTACGCTTTTGGATTATGGCTTTTATAGCTTTTTGCCTAAAAATTTTACTTACGCATTGCCAAGAAACATAGTGCAAAATGATATTTTCATATCATTATTCTTAGGTATAGATAGGCTATTTGCTTTCCTACTGCCCTTTATGTGCGCACAAAGTTATTTTATAGCTTCAAAATCTAAGGATTAAGGCCCGATTACAGTGGATAAAATCATGAATGAAAACATGAAGCCTTACTATGACTACACTATCTCCCCACTTGGTAAACTATTTTACCGCACTGTGTGGAAACAACTTGAGCATATCAAAAATAAAAAAATCCTAGATTTTGGCAGTGGCTTTGCCTTTACAGCCAATTTTCTTGCCAAGCATAATGAGGTCACAGCCATTGAGCTTGACCAAAGCATGATAGAACACTCCGAAAATACTAATAATTTCGAGCAAATCCACGGTGACCTTACTAGCCTCAAAGCCATGCCCGATGCAAGCTTTGATGTAATAATTTGTCACTTGGTTTTTGAGTTTGTGGACATCCAAGAGGAAATACTTGCTGAACTAATTAGGGTCTTAAAACATGACGGGCTTATGTCCATTGTTAGGCATAACCGCTGGGGCAGGATCATCCAAGCCATAGTTCAAGATGCAAACCCCAGTGAGGCAAGAAAACTCCTTGAAGGCGCACCTTCACATTCAAGCGCTTTTGGTGATATTAAATATTATGAAGATAGTGACTTACTAAATTGGGCAAAGCAAAAACTTAGCATAGAATCCATACATGGCGTGCGTGCTCTGGCAAGCTTACATGACGGGGAAACTCAAGCTCAAAAAGGCTGGCTTGATGATATGTTTGAAATTGAGGATAAAATATTAATGCATCCTGAAATTGTTAAGATTGCGTATTTTAACCATTTGATTTTAAGGAAGTTATCCAC
Organism: uncultured Desulfovibrionaceae bacterium; assembly: GCA_964371345.1. Lineage (GTDB taxonomy): Bacteria > Desulfobacterota > Desulfovibrionia > Desulfovibrionales > Desulfovibrionaceae > CAYJAD01. The sequence goes on from CAYJNE010000019.1 coordinate 3,138, forward strand.
CTAAAAATTCTTTAGAACTATCCACCATGCCTTGCACATCGTCTGGCTCAAACCATTTAATATCTTTAACCGCACGAAACCACGTAAGCTGCCTTTTAGCATAGGCACGAGTATTTTTGCGCCATAGCTCCAAAGCTTGATCAAGGCTAAGTTCCTCGCATATATATGCATATAGCTCCGCACAACCTATACCAGACCAAGCGGGGGCATCTCTATTAACACAAAGCTTAAAGGCGGCCTTTGCCTCCTCTAAAGCACCCATTTGCATCATTTCCTCAATGCGAGCCCCAAGGCGTGGGGTCAAATATTCCAAACTCATGTTAACGCCCATATAAAGGGCTTTTACAGGCGGGCTTGGCATGGCATTTTCATGCCACCAAGTAAAAGTTTTACCCGTGGCGGCATAAACTTCGAGTGCTCGCAATATTCTTTGCGTATCATTAGGGTGTATGCGTGCAGCGTATGCGGCGTCAATTTGCGCAAGCTCATGATGCAAAGGGGCTGTGCCTGCTACTTTACAACGCTCTATAAGCTCTTTAGAAATATGCTCAGGTACAGGCGGAATTTCGGCAATGCCTTCTAAAATAGTTCTAAAATATAAACCCGTCCCGCCCACAAAAATAGGAATTTTACCCCGTGCTATAATATCACGGGCAACCTCTAGGGCCATATCTGCCCATTGCCCTGCAGAGAGTTTGTATTCTGTGTCAAGAAATCCGTAGAGATGATGCGGGCAAAAGGCTCTTTCCGCGCAGCTTGGCTGGGCAGTGATAATGGGAAAATGCATGTATACTTGCCGAGAATCGGCGTTAATGACCTCACCATTAATGGCAAGGGCTAGGCGTATGGCTGCATTGGTCTTACCAGACCCTGTTGGCCCAGCAAGACAAAGTGCGCGCAAGGGTTCGCTCATATGGCTTTAAAACCACCTGCAGAAGGTGCAAGACAAGGTGTGCCTTGCCTAACTTCACCTGAGTCATATTTATTTTTCAAAGCGGCGCACACATTTTCTGGCACAAGATTTTCCACACAACCACCATGGCTTGCGGCGGCTTTGATAATGGTTGAGCTTATGTATAACCACTGGTAATCAGTCATTAAAAATAAAGTTTGTATTTCTCGGCGTAGTTTTCTGTTCATAAGTGCCAGCTGAAATTCATATTCAAAATCTGACACAGCCCTAAGCCCACGCAAAATAATATTTGCCCCGCGGTTGGCAACATAATCCACCAACAGTCCTGAAAATGGCTCCACCGTTGCCCCTGGTACGTCTGCCAAAGCTTCTTTTGCTAAAGCAACACGTTCTTCAAGGCTAAAAAGCGGGGCTTTGGGGGTATTATCTGCAACGGCCACCACCACTTTATCAAAAATTTCACACCCACGGCGAATAAGGCTCACATGCCCATTGGTAATGGGGTCAAATGTACCTGGATATATTGCTACACGCTCTTTTTTACCTGCCATAATATTACCCTTGTTTGCCCAAAGGTGCGTTCTGTAAGCACCTCAAGGTTTTCGTGCACCTCATCTGGTGCAAACTTTGCGGAAGATTCCACCTCTGCTGTTACAATACTATCTTCATGTATCCAATCATTACGCAAAAGCTTTTCTAAAGTGGGCCCAAGCAAATTCATACCATAGGGAGGATCAATAAAAACAAGGCTATAGCTTTGAGTTTGTCTCTTGCTAAGAAATTTTAACACGTCATCTTTGACAATATTACATCGGGCAGTATCAAGGCCAAGCATCCCTGCATTTTGTTGCAAGTAGCGAGTTGCCTTGATGTAGCTTTCCACCAAGGTGGCTTTGACTGCGCCCCTACTTAGACTTTCAAAAGCCAAGGAGCCACTTCCTGCAAATAAATCAAGGGCCGTACACTCAGACCACACCACCCCCCTTGACTCCAGCATGGAAAAAAGAGATTCACGCACCTTGGCCATGGCTGGCCTATAACCAGGCCCTTCCATAGTCCTTAGCACTCTGCCTCTAAATGTACCAGCAATAATACGCATTATAACCCTGCAATAAGCTTAGTTAATTCATAATTTAAACTTGCCATACGCTCACGTAGTTCGACTTGTTCTTCCCAAGACTTTTTGTCCACATCCTGCATTTTACCTTGAAGTGTTTGCATCTTACCCTCAAGCTCATGACTAAGGAAGGCCCAGTCCACATGCTTGCTTACATCTTCATGCTTTGTTAACCTTGGCAAGGCATCTGGTAATAATTCCAACTCTTCAAGATAACTTGGAATTAACACTTCTGAGTTGTAAAGCTCCTCCAAGCGTTTGGCAAGGGCCACTTGGCCTTTTGCCTCACCATGGGTGAGGATAATACGACTACCCTTGGTGGCGGCGGGTTTAATCCACTCCAAAAGCTGGCTTTGCCCCGCATGGGCAGAAAATCCACCAATGGTAAATATTTTTGCGGCTATGGGAATATCATCACCAAATAGGGTGATGGATTTTGCCTTTTCCACAATCTTACGCCCTGGTGTACCCACACCTTGATAACCAACAAAAACAATACTTGCCCCAGGCTTCCAAATATTATTCCGTAAATGGTGGCGAATACGCCCAGCATTACACATACCGCTAGCAGAAATAATTATGGCTGGGCCTGCCACTTCGTTGATATTGCGAGACTCTCCAGCCTGCATGGTAAAATTTAAGTGCGGAAGTTCAAATGGGTCTTCGCCCTTAGCCAAAAGAGCTTTGGCTTCATCGTCAAATAAATCCGTATAGTTATGAAAAACTTTTGTAGCCCTAATAGCAAGAGGACTATCCACATATATGGGCATATCCTTGGGCAGTTTTCCGTCCTTATACAGATTGTGCAAACAATACAAAATTTCCTGCGTACGCTCCACAGCAAAGGCTGGAATAATTACCTTTTCGCCATTTCCATAGCTATAAGCAATGGCCTCGCCAAGCTCTGTTGTGGCGTCCACACTTTCATTATGCTCACGGTCTCCGTAAGTTGACTCCATGAAAACATAATCGGCAGGTTTTGGTGGCGTGGGGTCACATACAATGAGGGTATTGGGTTTACCTAAGTCACCAGAAAATAGCACCGTTGTGGTCTTGCCATTTTCCACAGCTTCAATATAAATATAGGCCGAACCCAAAATATGCCCAGCATCATAATACGTTACGGTAATACCTGGGTGTGGCTCAAAGCTTTTTGCATAAAACACTTCTTGCAAGAGGGGCAGAGTTTTCTCTGCATCTTCAGTGGAATAGAGTAAGGGCGGCAGTGTTTTTTTACCTCTACGTTTGTATTTTTCGGCCCTGAATTTAGCCTCCATTTCTTGAATATGCGCACTGTCTAAGAGCATGATATTTAACAAATTAAGGGTTGGGCCAGTGCAATATACGGGTTTATTAAATCCCTCACGCACCATACGTGGCAAAAGGCCAGAGTGGTCAATGTGGGCATGGGTCATGAGAATAAAATCAATATGCGGGGCATCGTACAAATCGGTATTAAAATTGCGCTCTTCAATGGTTTTATTGCCCTGATGCATACCACAATCCACAGTAAAGCGGGCCCCACATGCTTCAATCATATAGCAAGAGCCAGTGACTGTTTGTGCCGCGCCTAAAAGCCGTACTTTCATAATACCCTCCCTGTGCATTGCACCTAGCGTTATTATGCCCCCTCTACAAAATAAATGCAAGTTTTACCAAGCATTGTACTAAGGTTTTATATAAGATATTTTTTTATAGCTTGCACATAAATACATACCCATTTATAATGCATTTAAGAAAGTTTTTACCATATGGAGAAAATTATGGTTTTTAAAAATAATATTGATGACTTAGCAGACGGTGCAGAATCTTGGCGTGTTATACGCATACTTGCAGAAATGGCCACCGCATTTGAAGCACTAAATGACATAAATAAGCATTGTATTTCTATTTTTGGTTCGGCTCGCACCGCACCTGATTCTCCACACTATAAAGCTGCGGAAGAAATATCCAGACTATTAGTTGAATCTGGTTATGGTATCATCACTGGCGGCGGCCCTGGTATTATGGAAGCCGCCAACAAAGGTGCCACCGAAGCCGGTGGCCCTTCCATTGGCTTGCACATCCAGCTACCACACGAGCAAGACTGCAATCAATATGTGCAAACTCGTTGTAATTTTCGTTACTTCTTTATACGCAAATTGATGTTTGTTAAATATGCCATGAGTTATGTGGTCATGCCTGGCGGCATGGGCACTGTGGATGAACTGGCAGAATCCTTTGTACTAGCCCAAACCAAACGCATAAAGCCCTTCCCCCTCATTCTTTATGATTCAAAATTCTGGGGAGGCATGCTTGATTGGCTACGCTCAACCATGGTGCAGGAAGGCTATATTAGGGCTGAAGAAAT
>CAYJNE010000019.1:7617-13683 GCA_964371345.1 uncultured Desulfovibrionaceae bacterium
TTGATTGGCTACGCTCAACCATGGTGCAGGAAGGCTATATTAGGGCTGAAGAAATTGATAGTATTATCTCCGTTTGTGACACCCCTGAGGAAGTTGTTAATACTATCAAGCGGCTGGTTATAGTTTAACAATTTGTTGAAAAAGCATCATCTGCCTCGTCAACGCTAATTTTTTCTCGGGGTATGGACCATAAGAGTCCTATACGCCCTCAAAAAAATTAGCATTTCCTTGCATCTAATACTTTTTGAACAAATTGTGACACATAAAAAATTTTTTTACTAACGTATATATGTACTCAAAAACAGACATTACCCCCCTGCCCCTCACAGGGCCAATACCACCCGCGCCCAGTGGTCACACTTGGCAAGGGCTTATGGATATGGCCCTTGTAGAGGCAAATAAAGCCACCCAAAGCGGCGAAGTTCCCGTTGGGGCAATCATTGTATCTTCACATGGGGATATACTGGCAAAAGCCCATAATCAATGCATTGCCCTAAACGACCCCACGGCACATGCTGAAATTTTAGCATTGCGGGCCGCTGGCCTTAATCTTAACAATTATCGTCTAAATGGAGCCACGTTAGTGGTAACCCTTGAGCCTTGCCTCATGTGCGCTGGGGCCATTGTGCATGCACGCCTTGACGGGCTTGTATATGGTGCAGCCGACTTAAGAGCGGGTGCCATAACATCTCGCTGTGAGGGGCTTAATTACAGCTTCTTAAACCATAATGTTTGGCATATGGGCGGGATAAATAGCGAAGAATGCGCTAAGGTTTTGAAGGATTTTTTTAGATAATTATATCTGCACAAGGTGAAGCAACGTCCTTACAATAACTCCGAGCCAACGTCATTCAGGGCTGAGTAGCCGTTGTGAGCAAAGCGAACTTACGGATACAAAGAGCCAAAGCTGGTGAGCTTGCGAACCTTACGCAAATGAACAGCAACGCATCCATGTATTTTTGCCTTTATAATAATGGACTCCCGCGTCACTACACTTCGTTACGTTCCTCGGAGTGACAGGGCAAAAAAACATACAAAGGACGTAACCCTATCCCTAGCAATACACCTCGCTCAACGTCATTGCGAGGCTTGTCCCGAGCGTAGCGTGGGGAACCATTCCTTCAAGGACGTGGCAATCCATGTCTTTAAAACGTCTTTAAGATGAAATACCATTTGCACATCGGATTAATCACCTTCTTATAACACCAAAAAGTCATAGATATATTTAACTGCAGTACATAAGATAGAACTAGCCAAAATATACTTAATAATTGTTGCGGAAACATATTTCTGCAGTCTTGCGCCTAGGTACATACCGGCGGCACCACCAATGCCAAAAAGCACACCCAAAAGCCAATCAGGGGCTACGGAAAACTCAGGGTAATATGGGGCAATGGCTTGATAAAATGCAACACCTGCAATGGACGTTACAAAGGTGCCCATAAGGGTTGCGCCAGCCACTATGTAAACTGGTAAGCCAAAAAACGTAACAAAAAATGGTGCAATAATTGCCCCACCGCCAATGCCGTAAATACCACCAATAATGCCCACCACAAAACTTAAGAAAAATATCCCCAGCAAGGGCACACTATATTCTGTATCATAAAATCTAAAGCACAGCTTGCGTAAACTAAGGCTAACCACTTGTGAGACTTTTTGCCCGTCAGCAGTAGATTTAGCATTGCGTATTTTATCTTCGAGGGCTTTTTCGTGAGTTTTATCGGCAGAGGATTTTTTGTGCATATCCATAAGCATTTTTGTACTTATGTATAAAAGCACAGCCGCCGCAAAAAGCTTAAAGTGGCTTGAGTCTGGAAGGTAGAGCACACGCACAATGGCCCCAATAAACACCCCAGGCAAAGTGCCAAGCACCACCACCCAAACCAAGGGCCAAACCAAACGCCCTTCACGAGAGTATCTATAAACACCACTAGGAATGGCTACAATATTAAATAATTGATTGGTGGCACTGACTGAGGGGTGGGTATAACCTAAAAAAGACATTTGAAAGGGCAAGAGCAAAAAAGCTCCAGAAATTCCGCCCATGGAGGCTAAAAAAGAAATAAAAAAAGCAACTACTGGGGGAACAAATGGGCTAACTTCTACTCCTGAAATGGGAAAAAGCATACATTTTATCCTTTGATAAAGTACCCTTATTTCACAGAACGCTCATAAAGCCAATGTTGCAAAACTACCATTAAGTTAGGCGGATCAATGGGCTTAGTTAAGTAATCATTAAGGCCCATTTTTATACCTTTTTCCTTATCTTCCTTCATGGCATTGGCTGTGACAGCAATAATGGGTAGTTCATCACTATTATATTTTTGGCGAATAACACCAGTGGCTTGTATGCCGTCCATAACGGGCATTTGCATATCCATAAGCACTATATCAAATTTTTCCTTCTCCACCATGTCCACAGCAATTTGTCCATTATCAGCTATGCTAACCTTAGCATTGGTTTTTTGAAGTAGCTCCTCCATAATGAGCTGGTTAATCATATTATCTTCCACCACCAAGATGTGCTTATTGCTTAAATCAAGGTGCATATCTCCGTCTTCAGATTCAATTCCAATGTGTGCTTCCTCTGAAAGTGGCAGGAATAAAAGAATGGTAAATGTTGTTCCCTTACCTATTTCACTTTCAACCGATAGCTCACCATGCATTAACTCAATAAGGTGCTTACTAATAACAAGGCCAAGCCCAGTACCCCCAAAACGGCGAGTAATGGAAGTATCTGCCTGAGTGAAAGGCTTAAAGAGCGTTGCTTCTTGCTCCTTTGAAATTCCTATGCCGCTATCACTAATTTTTATGCAGACAGAAAGTGTATTTTCAGGAGCTTGTCTGCCTTCTCTCTGTTCGGTGCAAAGCGAGCATTGTATGCTAACCTTACCACTTTCAGTAAATTTAATGGCATTGCCCACAAAGTTGTTTAAAATTTGCCCAATGCGCACAGGATCGCCCACATAGTAATTATTCATGTTGGGGTCCATTTCAAACTCAAGGCTTAAACCCTTATTTTCTGCGCTGTCTTGGTATATGGTCAAGGCTTGTTCACATACCTCACGCATACTAAAGTGCAATGATTCAAGCTCAAGCATACCTGCTTCAATCTTAGAAGTATCAAGTATGTTATTAATAATTCCAAGCAGACTTTTGCCCGCAACTTCAATTTTCTTAATATAATTGCGCCTTTTTTCTTCATCTGCATCACTATCAAGGCAAAGATGCGCAAGCCCAATAACAGCGTTAAGAGGAGTACGAATTTCGTGGCTCATGTTAGCCAAGAATTCACTTTTCATGCGGTTGGATTCATCAGCTTTTTCAACCATATCACGCATGGAGCGCACCATAACTTGCAAGGATTCATATAGGTCGCCAATTTCATCATTACGCTTAAACTGCGCTAAATCATGTATGATGCTTAGTTCATCTTCATCGACCTTCTTTCTGCCGAACACATTAAATTTATTCTTAATACCTCGCATAAAACGAATAGTTATGCTGTCTTTAGAAGAGCCAAGGTCTAAATTTTTATCCAAAACGCCATCAGCTATTTGTTCGGCATAGTCAACAGCTTTAAGTAGTGCGTCCAAAATATATTTAATATAAGAGGCAATAATCATTGCCAAAATAGTCAAAATAATAATGCTAATAACAATGGAACTGCGGCGTATGGCTTCACCAGGGGCTGCAAGTTCATCCAAATCCTTAACGGCAACGGCAATCCAGTTGGCCTCTGGCAAAATGTCAAAATACGCAATCTTTCTTCTACCTTCAAAGGTAAAGGTCGTGCTACCCTTTTCTTCACGAACAATGCCATACCACCAGTCATACTCAAATAATGAGCCCTTAAGCACGCGTGAATCATCTTTGTGGACAAAAACCGTACCCGATTTATCTGCCACAAATATGTACCCATGTTCGCCAAGTAACATACGTTCACTCATGGTGTCCGTAAGTCGTGACACATTGAAGACAACCCCAATAATATTATTGGTTTTATTATCATAAACTGGCGAGGCCACAGTATATACAACATCACCCTTGTACCTATAAGGCGCACCAATGGCAACTTTACCTTGTAAAGCCTTTTTAAAAAAGGGCCTATCATTAAGATTGGTGCCAATCATATCTTCTTCGGTATGGGTTAGGATTGTTCCGTCAGTGGAAACAATACCCAGCATTACATAATAATATGTATTACGCATATTTACAATGCGTTCCGTTGAGGCCTCCGCATAGGCTTTCACAAGTGCAGCATCACCAGAGAGGTAGGGTTGTAATATGCCCGTTTGGGCAAGAGATATGGCGTTTAAAATATTAAAATCAAGCCCAGCCTTAAGCTCTACCAGAGCATTAGCAATGGCCATTTTTTGTGATGCTGTGCTAGCTTCTGTCAAGGCCTCAATACTGGTTTCGTATGTATACATGGTGGATACAAACAAACCAATGGAGGTTGAAAGCAACACGGGCAATAAAATTTTAGGTAAAATTTTCAAACAATACTCTCCGCAATCATTATGCGCTAACATTTTTAAATATATTTCTCAATACTTTTTTAACCAGAATATCACTTTAAATACAAAAGCACTCTTGCTTAAATATTATGGCCTATGTTATAAACGTGAATACAGTATAAATACTCTAAGGCAGAAGTATGTTTACAGAAATAGAAAGAAAATTTTTAGTAAATAACGACACTTGGCGCAACAAAGCCAAGTCCACAGAGTTTTGGCAAGGTTATATTCACTCCGATGCCAATTGCCTAGTGCGTATACGGGTTGAAGGGGAACAAGCCTACCTTACCATAAAAGGCCCCAAAAATGGCATTGCCCGCCCTGAATTTGAATATGCCATACCTAAGATTGAAGCCGAAGATCTTTTACAAAACCTTGCCAAAAAGCCCCTTATCCATAAAATACGCCATACCCTCCATGTGGGTGAACATCTATGGGAAATTGATGAATTTTGTGGCGATAATAGTGGTCTTATTCTGGCAGAAATTGAACTTAATAAAGAACATGAATACTTTGAAAAACCTGAATGGCTGGGTGAAGAAATCACCTTTGATGCACGCTATCGCCATGCATCACTTGCAAAATACCCCTTTTCCACATGGGAAAGTAACACAAAGGATGAAATTAAATGAGCTTACTTGGTAATATTTTGTGGTTTGTACTTGGCGGCATTTTTACAGGACTACTTTGGTGGTTTTTTGGAGCATTAGCTTTTATATCAATCATTGGAATACCTTGGGGCAGAGCTTGCTTTGTTATTGGGCGGTTTGCCTTTTTTCCCTTTGGAAATGTAGCCATTTCAAGGGATGTACTTACGGGAAAACAAGACATAGGCACAGGTTGCTTTGGTATGGCGGGTAATATTATTTGGTTTTTACTAGCGGGCATTTGGATTGCCATTGGGCATATACTTTCAGCCATTGCTTGTGCAGTAACAATTATTGGCATTCCATTTGCGTGGCAACACCTAAAACTTGCGGCATTGACACTCTCCCCCATTGGCATGACTGTTGTACCAGCAGAAGTGAGCGATGTAGCACACAAAGCACACGCGCAAAATATTTTTGATAGGCTCAAAAAATAGTTTTTTGAATCACAACCCTAAAACACGATTCGGATTTTAGATTCCACGCTAGCATCCGTAGTTGCTCACTACGCTCGCAAACGGTTGCACGCTCTGAATGACGTTGCATGTAAACTTATTAAGTCATGTGGTTCAGCATTCTAGCATAGTATCTAAACCACTTCTTAACCAGCACCAACTCCACACAAAGTCACTCAGAGCCGTATAGCCCTTAAGCGAGGTACGAGCTTTAGGGATATTCGGCGTGGAGTCTAAAATCACCCCCACCCTAAAGTATTTTGCAAAAACTCATTTAAACCTACGGAGTAGCGTGCTGTAGCACGCCGTATAGCACAAAGGCAGTTTGGCGGAATTTGCTTCCGCTAAAATATACCTGCCTCTTGTGCGAATAAAGGATATGGTAATTTTTGCCTTAAAAAATCACGCCTAATTTTGCACCCTACTTTGAAATAATTACACTTT
>CAYJNE010000019.1:13783-14874 GCA_964371345.1 uncultured Desulfovibrionaceae bacterium
TAAAAAATCACGCCTAATTTTGCACCCTACTTTGAAATAATTACACTTTTCACTTTGGTACACTCCTTGAATAATAATGACCCAAGGAGAACTACCATGCAAATTATGCCTACTTTATTTTCTGAGCCTGTGGACAACCCGTACTTGGGTGGTAGCAACTTAGATGATTATAATGAAAGCTCAACCAGCTTTGCTGACGAAATGGCCCGCCAACAAACGGCCCGTGACGCAGTTGAAAATGGTGAAGCTCATTCTGTGGAAGTAGCTCTTGAGCCACCCCTTGACACAGAAGCCATGCAAACATCTCCTTATAGCCTAACATCCAATAACGGTGTCACATACACCGCCGAAGAAGTTTTATTTACCAAGAAAGAATTACAGCAACTTATGCGTGACCTACAAAATAAGGGCGCGCCCGTAGAAAGCTTAACAGAACTTAGCAAGCTCGCAGACCAACCTGACGGAGCCACTTTGCATCAAGTTCTATCATCCTTTTATAATAAGCGTGAATATGAAACCCTTTCTGAAGGTGATTTAACTACCCTTAAAGGTATTGCTAGTAAGATAGACCCCAGCGGAAAATTAGGCGAAGAGTTACTTGCTCAAGCTAATGGTGTAAACGGTAGGGACGGGGCAAAGTTCCTTGATACCTTAATTACTGCCATGAATAGCCTTCCTGCGGGTGAACATATCGTCCTTGATAAGGGTGAAATGGGTATACTTGCCAAAGCCGCAGGTTTATCAGAAAAGAGTACCAACACCTTATTAAATGGTTTTGGACAAAATGACTCCCTACAATTTAGTAAGGAAGCTCTTACCAATTTCTTAGCCCCTGCCGTGCACGAATTTACAACGGAAAAAAACAACACTGCCAAGCTTGATAAGGCTCTTGATGAAGTTCTTGGCCCCATTTTAAGTGAAGCCAGATCTCGTATGGAAAAAGAAGCCGCTGCCAATGCTCTATCCTTACGCAGTGTTGAACAAAGCAAGGTGCTCATTGAAAAGACTGTACTTGAAACAGTAAATCAAAATCTTGAAAACGCTCGTGCATCTCAAAACAGTGCTACAAGTGCACAACCAGAGCAAACCAA
>CAYJNE010000020.1:0-14308 GCA_964371345.1 uncultured Desulfovibrionaceae bacterium
TGGGCGGCATGTATAAGGGCGACCGTTCACGCAAGCAAACCCTTGTGGATTTTGGATTTAGACTACCCTCAGCCTTAGACAATCGCCCCCTACAATTTGACGAATTTCAAGAATTCATCGGGCAAACTGTTTATGTTTCCGCCACCCCTGGGCGTTATGAAATGGGGCAATCTCAAGGCATTGTGACCGAGCAAATAATAAGGCCCACTGGCCTACTTGACCCATTGGTGGAAGTGCGCCCCACCAAGGGACAAATGGAAGATTTACTTGGCGAATGTAAAAAAAGATCCGAACAAAAAGAACGTGTGCTTGTAACCACGCTCACCAAGCGCATGGCCGAAGATTTAACAGAATACTGCAATAATATGGGGGTTGTGGCTCGCTATTTACATTCAGACATTGACACCCTTGAGCGCATGGCCATTTTGCATGATTTAAGGGCTGGCGAGTTTGACGTTTTGGTTGGCATTAATCTCTTGCGTGAAGGGCTTGATTTACCAGAAGTTTCGCTAGTTGCCATACTAGATGCCGATAAGGAAGGTTTTTTGCGCTCTGAGGGCTCACTCATCCAAACCTTTGGGCGGGCCGCACGTAATGTGGGCGGGCAAGTGTTACTTTATGCTGATAAAATTACCGCCTCCATGCAGGCCGCCATGGGCGAAACCACACGCCGCCGCACCCTGCAAGAAGCTTGGAATACAGAAAATAATATCACCCCCAAAACCATTAGCAAGGCTCTTGATACGCACTTTAAAGACTTATACCAAGACTCAGCAAATACAGGAAAGCGTGGACGTAAGGGAGCGGCACCACCAGAAATAAGCCCTGCCTTAATGTCTAGCGAGGATATGGGCAAGCAAATTCAGGCTTGGGAACAGGAAATGCGAGATGCGGCCCGTAATTTAGAATTTGAAAAAGCAGCGGTACTGCGTGATAAAATTCGTGACATGCGCCAAGCTTTGATAAGTAGCTAAACATTTCAATAGTACGGGTATATACACAAGCACGGTATCTAATTTGTAAAGTTATATTTCCACTTGATGACGTTTTTAAAGCATGGACTCCATGCCGAATATCCCTACAGCTCATACTTCGCTTAGGGCTATACGGCTCTGAGTGACGCTGACTGAAAGAACATACGAAGACGAAACATAGACATCTAGCGAAGTACTCTCAGCCAGCGTCATTCAGAGCTTAGTAGCCGTTGCGAACGTAGTGAGCTACGGATACAAGCGTGGAATCCATAAAAGCAGCTTGGCATGTAAAGTGTATTCTAATACAATTTTTCCAAATCGGAATGAAGTGTGACGCACAGCGGCCTCCTAATTTTTTTACTTAACATTTGGCGAGTATCACGTTATTATATTTAAGTTTGATACCTTGCGATGCATAAGGAAATAATATGACTACTCAACGTGAAACCATTGGTAGCCGCTTGGGCTTTTTACTTTTATCGGCAGGTTGCGCCATAGGTATTGGCAATGTTTGGAGATTTCCATACATTACAGGTGAATATGGCGGGGCCCTTTTTGTGCTTTTTTATATTTTTTTCCTACTCTTTGTGGGTCTACCAGTACTAACCATGGAATTTACCGTGGGCCGTGCCGCTCAGTTAAACATGGGCGGAGCTTTGCGCAAGCTTGAGCCCAAAGGCACACATTGGCATAAATTTGGCTGGATGAGTATTGTTGGCAGTTATTTATTAATGATGTTTTACACCACCGTCACAGGTTGGATGTTAGCCTACTGCTGGCTTATGGGCAGTGGCAAGCTCTCCTCGCTTAGCCCTGAAGGTGTGGGGCAAGCCTTTGGGAGCATGATCATGGACCCCAAGGGCATGTTTGCATGGATGACTGTTGCGGTATTCATTGGCTTTATCTCTTGCTATATGGGCTTAAGAGACGGGGTTGAACGCATTGTAAAATGGATGATGTCCATACTGCTTATACTCATGGTAGCATTGGCAATTCATTCTATCACCCTACCTGGTGCGGCTGAGGGCCTAAGCTTTTACCTTGCACCCGATTTTTCAAAAATTACCCACGCTGGTATTTGGTCAGTACTTGCCGCCGCCATGAACCAAGCCTTCTTCACCCTAAGTGTGGGCATAGGTAGCATGTGTATTTTTGGCTCATACCTCACAAAAGAGCGTAGCCTCACGGGCGAAGCCATGTATATTGTGATTTTGGACACCTTTGTTGCCATAGTAGCAGGCTTAATTATCTTCCCCGCTTGTTTTTCTTTTGACGTGCACCCCAATGCTGGGCCAGGTTTATTATTTGTAACCTTACCCAATGTATTTAATGCCATGGATGGCGGGCAATTTTGGGGCACTATATTCTTTATATTCATGAGTTTTGCGGCTCTTTCCACCGTTATTGCCGTTTTTGAAAATATTATTTCCTATGCCATAGACGTTTGGGGCATGACCCGCAAAAAAGCCGCCATTGTAAATTGCCTTGCCATTTGGATTTTATCCATACCTTGCATACTTGGCTTTAACGAATGGAGCGAGTTTCAGCCACTAGGCAAAGGTACTGGTATTTTAGATTTAGAGGACTTTTTGGTAAGCTCCACCCTGTTGCCCCTAGGCTCATTGTTATTCCTGCTCTTTTGTACTCAAAGGTGGGGTTGGGGTTGGAATGACTTTTTAAAAGAATGCAATACAGGGCAAGGTTTACGCTTTCCAGCTTGGTTGCGCGTATACCTAACCTACGTCTTGCCATTAATTATTCTAGCTCTTTTTGCGCACGGATATTATAATATATTTGGCAAGTTTTTTGACTAATACAATATTGGAATGTTTATGGCTAAAAAAGAACACATATCAGCAGACCGCCCAAGCTTGCTCGCCCCTCCGTCCCTTTTCATAGGCATAGACGAAGCTGGGCGAGGTTGCCTTGCAGGGCCAGTGGTGGCGGCGGCTGTAATTTTGCCCAATCCTTGCCCCATAAAGGGCCTTGATGATTCCAAAAAGCTCAACGCCGATGATAGAGAAAGCTTTGCCCTAGACATACAAACCCACGCCACATACGGGCTTGGGCTAGTATGGCAAGCTGACATCGACAAGATGAATATTTTGCAAGCCACATTTCATGCCATGAGTAGAGCCGTGCGAGGCCTTGTGTGGCATTATGTGCGCAAGCACGGGCATATGCCGCCGAGTTTATTACACATTGACGGCAATAAAACTATCCCCTCAGATGTGCTCAATGCTTATTGGGCAAAGGGCATTCAAACCCCACGCCAAGAGGCCATTGTGCACGGGGACGGGCTTTTAGCACATATTTCTGCAGCATCCATTCTTGCCAAGACCCATAGGGATAAAGTCTTAAATATTTTGGATAATCGCTGGCCTGAATATAATTTTTCAAAGCACAAAGGTTATGGCACTAAAGAACACCTTGAAGCCCTTGAAAAGCATGGCCCTTGCCCCTTACACCGTAAAACTTTTGCCCGAGTATTGCCAGATAGCACTCCACCCCCGCAAAGCCAAGGCCGCCTCATATGAAGCTTGTAGATAAGCTTTTTGGCATTATCAAAAGAGACAAGGCCAGCATTGGAAAAGCGGGGGAAGACGCCGCCGCAAGCTATGTGAAAGCAAAAGGCATGCGCATTTTGCATCGTAATTGGCGGCATGGACGCCTAGAACTAGATATGATATGCGAAGACGGGGAAACACTTGTTTTTATAGAGGTAAAAACAAGAAAATCCCAAGGCATAACCAGCCCCACCGAGGGCATAAGCAAGCATAAGCGCACCACCTTATTACGGGCGGCCAAGGCTTGGCTCACGGCAAATGATGCTTGGCATAGGCCCTGCCGCTTTGATGTGGTGGGGGTTTTGTATGATGCCAATGACCCAAAATTAAAATTTCATGTGGAATATTATGACAATGCCTTCGACCTCAGTACAGCTATGGGTAGTAGCAACACCTCTTGGCAACCTTGGTGATTTTTCACCACGGGCCAAGGAAATTTTGCAAAGCGTAGACCTTGTGCTTGCGGAAGATACCCGCAAATCTGGCCTATTATGTCAGCGCGCTGGCATTAAGGTGCAAGGGTTTTCAAGCTTGCATGAGCATAATGAACAAAGCAAATGCGCAAGTATCATTAAGCTTTTGCAAGAAGGCAAAACTGCGGCCCTAATTTCTGATGCAGGAACACCACTTATGGCTGATCCTGGTTTTAGACTAGTTAAAGCTTGCAGGGAGGCAGGGCTACAAGTTTCAGCAGTACCTGGCCCTTGCGCCCCCGTTAACGCCTTAATGTTGTCAGGCATTGCCCCCCAACCATTTACATTTTTGGGTTTTTTACCTCGTACTGTCAGTGCGCAAGAAAAAACATTGAGCCCCTTTGCAAATTTATCAACAACCTTAGTTTTTTTTGAGCGCAAAGACAGATTGCACGAAACTCTAAAACTTGCCCACAATTTACTTGGCCCACGAGAACTTGCCATTGCTAGGGAACTCACCAAAACACATGAAGAATGCATTGTGAGCCGCTTGGAAGATTTTACCAATATTCCAACAGATCTTAAGGGTGAAATTACGGTAGTCATTGGCCCACCAGAAGGCGAGGCCAAAACCCCAAAGCAAGAAGTCTTAGACATATTAAAGCTTGAGCTAGCCAAGGGTGGTAAGCCACGGGATGTGGCAAGACGAGCTCAAAACCTCGTCATGGGCTGGACTAGTAAGGATGTTTATTTGCTCCTCACTGAGGAGTGAAAGACGAGGATTCCCACGTCCTCGCCCATCGCTTTGCTCGGTCTCGTCCTCGGAATGACGCTGACTGGCAGAACAAAAAGAACAAAGTTCCATACCTAGCAACGCACCAGTCAAAGTCACTGCGAAGCCGCAAAGCGGCTGTGGCAGTCCATACATATTTTACACAAAAACGATAAAAAGCAAAAAGGCATGGCCCACACACTCATGCGTGACAATAATCCCAAAACATTATAAGAGAATGCCATGCTATCGCTACGCACAAGTCTACATTGCCTAATGCGGGTTTGGTTCATGGGTGCCGCCATGACCACTCGTGGTATGCAACACATCGGCCTGCTCTACGTGCTTGACCCAGGTCTTGTGGCCTTGCACAAAGACCCGCAAAGCTTGCGTGAAGCTCGCAGCCGCTACCTTGGGCACATTAACACTCACCCCATAATGGCCCCCATATTGGTGGGTTTATTGCTATCTTTTGAGGGCCTTATAGCAACCCACAAAATGCCAGCCGAAAATATGCAAAGGCTTGTGCATACTACCTCAGAAACATTTTCTGCCATTGGGGATTCATTTTTTAGCGGCACACTGGTTGTATTTTGGGCGTTGGTAGCAACACTTTTTATCTTAAATGGTTACATAGCAGAATCCATAATTTGGACTGGCTTTCTGCTTGCACTCTTATTGCTTTTTCGGGTATGGTTTTTCTTTTTGGGGCTTAGGCAAGGTTTAATGATGCTTACAAAAATACGAGGGCTTAACCTCGTTAACCAAGGTTACCGTTTAAAAGTAATCAATGCCCTACTCGTTGCCGCTGTGTATTGGACTATATATAACAATTTAGATACGGCATCTTTTGGGGCGAGTTATTTTATTGGGGCCATATTACTAAGCCTTGGGGCTATCTTGGTGAACACAGTTTATATGCCAAGGGTCATATTGGTAAGCTTATTTTGTTTAATTCTTGTACTTCATTAATATGGGAAAAGATTTGATAAATTTTGAAGAAACAGAAAACGGCCTTTGCCTAAACGTAATCATCTACGCACAGCTTGGCCTACACGCAAGACCTGCAGCAAAACTTGCTCAAGAATTGCAAAAGTTTGATGCAGATATAGAAGTGCATTGCGGGCAAAATAAAGCCGATGCCAAAAGTGTTCTTGATTTGCTCACCCTTGGGGCCACCAATGGCAGTGAGTTATTTTTTTACGCCAAGGGGCAAGATGCAAAGCTCTGCCTAAAGCATGTTGTGAAGTTTTTTTCCGCAGATTTTCAAAATTAAAAGGTCAAATAGCATGGCTAAAACAATACTCCACGGCATCTCAGTAGCACCAGGCATTGCCATTGGCAAAATTGTGCACACACATCAAGAAAGCCACATTGAAGAACGCTTCATAGGCCTTGATGACATTGACAGCGAGGTAGAAAAACTCAACCAAGCGGCCAAGAGCGTTAGCCAAGAATTAGAAGAAGCAAAGCAAAGCGTCACCTCCACCGAACACGGAGACATCATCCAAGCTCACATTATGATGAGCCACGACCCACGCCTTTTAAGCGAAACGGAAGAATGCATCCGCACGCAAAGGCTTTGCGCACCTTGGGCCTTGCAAAAAACATTGGACGCCCTTTGTGCCGCATTCATTGACCTTGATGACCCATATTTGCGTGAACGAGCTTTTGATTTACGGGCTGTGGGCACACGCTTACAAGGCCATTTATCAGGCAGGGATTATACGCCAATTACAAGCTCAAGCCCCCGTGTATATATGGCAGAAGACCTCTCACCAGTGGATACCATTAACTTATCCGTTGACCATATCTTAGGCCTTGTTATGGCTGAGGGCGGGGCCACTTCACATACGGCAATTTTGGCCCGCTCGCTGCATATTCCTGCGATCATGGGCGTTACGGGCATTTTAGAAGCTGCCAAGGAAAATGACCTTGTGATTGTAGATGCCGTGGCTGGCTGTGTTTATATTGAGCCTGACGAGCAAGAACTTGCCACATTTACCCAAAAACTTGATGAATATAAAACTTGGGCTGACAATGTGCGCCGTAGTGCCTCACTACCTGCGGAAACTTTAGATAATGTGCATATTCACGTACAAGCTAATTTGGAAAATGTTAATGAGGTTGGCGAGATAACAAGCTACGGAGCCGAAGGCATTGGCCTTTACCGCACAGAATATGCCTACTTGCGTAGCCGCCAACTACCCACAGAGGATCAACTTTATAACGAATATGCCGCCGTTGTGCGCAGGGCCGAAGGCGCACAAGTGGTTTTTCGCACCCTTGATGTGGGAATGGATAAGGCTTTACACACTCAAACTTCCATAAAGGAAGCTAACCCTGCCCTTGGGCTTAGGGGCATACGGTTTTGTATGCGCCACCAAGGTATTTTACGCACCCAGCTTAGAGCCATATTGCGAGCGGCACTCTATGGTGATGTATCCATTGTACTGCCCATGATTTCCTGCCTTGAAGAAGTGCAGGGCGTTAAGCGCATTCTTAATGAAGTACGCCAAGATTTATGCATACAAGGCATTGAGCACAGTGCATCGCTACCCATTGGTATAATGATGGAAGTGCCCTCCGCCATAATGATTGCCGATAGCCTTGCCAAGCATTGCGACTTTTTTAGCATTGGCACCAATGACCTCACCCACTACTTACTTGCCATTGACCGCAGCAATAAGCATGTGGCATATTTGCACAATCCACTACACACAGCCCTGACTCGCTCCATAAAACGCATTGTGGATTGTGCGCATAGGGAAGGTATTAGTGTGACTGTTTGCGGTGAAATTGTGAGTGATCCCTACTGCCTAGCCATGTTACTTGGCTTGGGTGTGGATATTATTTCAGCGGCTCCACAATCTATACCCAGCATCAAGCACCTTTTGCGCAACTTAAAAGCCGAGGAATGCACAAAAATGGCTGAGGCCATACTCACCACCGCAGATGCCGCCGTATGCACACGCATTGTCACCGACACCCTTTCTCAAGGTTTGCGTGATGATTTTTCCTTTTATACTACGCTTATTAACACGCACGGATAATATATGAAAAAGAAGTCCCCCTCATCCATAGCTCTTAACAAAAAAGCTCGTCATTTGTATGAATTGAGCGACTTTTTAGAAGCAGGCATTAGCTTAACAGGCCCAGAGGTCAAAAGCTTGCGAGCAGGGCGAGTTAACTTTATGGATAGCTATGTGGATTTTAGACAAGGCGAAGCTTTTTTGCTGGGTTTGCACATAGCACCATACGAAAATGCAGGCTATGTGGCCCAAAACCCAGTGCGGGAAAGAAAGTTGCTCCTGCATGGGCGTGAAATTAACACCCTCGCCGCCAAGGTTGAACAACAAGGTTTAACGGTTGTGCCAGTGAAACTTTATTTTAAGTTTGGCAAAGTTAAGGTAGAAATTGCCGTTGGACGAGGTAAAAAACTGCACGACCACCGTGAAACCCTAAAACGCCGAGCCGAGGAACGTGATATGGAGCGTGACCTTGGTGAGCGTTGATACCAAGACCAACAGCTCATCTTTTTGGATAAAGCAAGAATTTATCCCCCCACTTCAACCCCTTTTACTTTGGCAAAGCCTAAGCCTTTTTTGGCTCTGTGGGCTTATGGCGGCACGCTTTCCCCTTGGGGGCATACTTGCTGCCACTATCATACTACTTCTGGATAAACGGTTATGGCAAAAGCTAAGGTTTTTCATAGCTTTTGACTTATTTGCACTTGGTTTTTTAATAGTTCATATATTAATCATACCTCGCCCCGACTATCCCACATGGGCCATGCAAGGGCAAAAACTCGCATTTAGCCGCATTGAGGGCCATGTTACTAAGGTGGAAAGCCTAAGCGACAAGCGTTTACGCATAACCTTAAGTGATGTGCGCTCAATGGAACATGAAGAAGCACCCCCCTTACCAGGCCTCATGATTTGGACTTGGGAACAAACAAAACATAAAGAAAATATAAACCCGCCCATAAATCCCCCCATACGTCCTGTGGTAGGGCAAAGTGTGCAAATTAATGCACGCATTCGCACCACCGAAAGTTTTGGCAATTGGGGTAGCTCAGATTTTGGTTTTTACTGGCAAAGCCAAGGTGTATTTTGGCGCATTTGGAGCCGTGGTTCATATGGTAACCCGCAAATAATCAATGCCCCAAAGCCCATAGCAAATGTCCGCCACAAAACCATAACAAAGCTTAACCAAACGCTTTTTACACCAAACTTTGACCATGCAAGCACCAAAGGCCAAGCCTATGCCTTTTTGCCAGCTTTGCTTTTTGGTGAAAAATATTATCTAGCTCACGAAAGTATTGACCATATGCGCGCGGCATCCCTCATACATTCGCTAGCCCTTTCTGGTCAGCATTTGGCCTTGGTGGGACTTAGTGCTGTGATGATAATGTCGTGCATATATTTATTTTTTCCAAAAATATTACTTATTTTACCACATACTAAATGGCTTGGGCTTTTGTCCTTACCCTTGGCGGTGTTGTATCTTTGGCTTGGCAATGCGCCGCCCTCCTTAATACGTGCGGCCCTAATGCTCACACTGGCCCTTATGTTTCATTGGCGCATGCGTGCGACCACGCTTAGCGACACGTTACTCATGACCCTACTACTTATCACCTGCTACAGCCCTATGGCTATTTTTAATCTTGGCTTACAACTTTCAGTACTTTGCGTGGCAAGCATTGTGCTTGTACTTCCTCTTTTGCGCCGTATCCCCAAAATTGAATTACAAAATAAATCCGCCTTAAAAATTTTCTTAGCCAAATTGGGGCGTGGCGTTGTGCAAATATTCATCATTTCATTCACAATTCAACTGGCCTTACTGCCTATATTTCTTTATTATTTTAACTCCTTTGGGCTTTGGTTCATAAGCAATATCCTCTGGCTACCTGTACTTGGTTTTTGGGTATTGCCAGTGGCGGCCATGGGTCTTTTTTTAGTATGCATTTGGCCAAATATTATTTTTGCAAAGCAAGTCCTGCACCTTGCAGCTTGGCCTTGCCAAGCATTATTAGAACTCCTGCAATGGATGCAAAATAAAGGTTTATTTGAATATCCTCTCTTTTTGCGCCCCCATTGGACTACGTTTTTAGCTTGGGCTTGCCTTTGTGTAGCTTTAGCTTTGTTAGTTGGTCGTGTAACTCTGCGAAATTTTTTCAAAAATAATTACATTAAGCCCATGCCTCATGCTTTTAGCTTGCTAACTTTCGTGGCTCTATGTGCACTTTTTAGCGGCCCCATAATTCGCTATGCGGGCTACCATCTCAAAGACACACAAATAGAATTACTTGATGTGGGCCAAGGCCAAGCTGTGTGTATAACCTTAAAAGGTGGGGAACGGGTACTGGTGGACGGTGGAGGTAGCACATCACCACGCTTTGACATTGGTGCTAATATTGTAATCCCAAGACTTATTTATAATGCACCGCCACGATTATTTGCTGTTATCAGCACCCATGCCGATACCGACCACTTGCGGGGGCTCATAGCTGTTTTAGAACATATGCAAGTGGGCACATTTTATCACAATGGTAAGGACTTTGGGCGCGCTCACACTCGTAAATTGACGGCTATACAAGACAACTTGCCAAAGCAAGAAATATTATCCACAGGTATGAACATAGCCTTGCCAAGCATGGGTAATAATCTAAAATTAGAAGTGCTTAACCCACCAAAAATAAACAAACTTTCATCCAATAATGCATCTATAGTTTTACGCCTTGTGCATGAAAATAATAATATAAAACAAGGCATTGCCCTACTGGGAGCCGATGCGGAAATACCAGCTCTGCAACACATTTTAAGATTGGGGCAAGATATACAATCAAGCATCTTAATACTGCCCCACCATGGCGCAAAAGATGCCCTACTACCTGCTTTTTATAAGGCCACAAATGCACAAGTGGCCCTAGCCAGCACTGGAAAATATAATAATTTCGCCTTTCCTCATCCCAGTGTGCAAAAGGCCCTTGAACAAAACAATATCCCCATATATACAACGGCAAATTATGGAGCAATTATAATATCTTGGCGTAACAATACTCACTCTTATGAGCAAAATAAACCATTAACACCGCCAACCTTGTATATTAAAACCCAAAATCAAACTACAAGGCTTGCCCTACAAGACATTTTGCGATAGACTTAGCGATGATATAACACTGCAAAGGGATGCAATATGGAAGTATTAAACACTCCACTGGATGGTGTTTTACTTATAAAACCCAAAATATGGGGCGATGAGCGTGGGTATTTTGTAGAAACCTGGCAAGAAAAACGCTATGCCGAGCACGGTATCAACCTACCTTTTGTACAGGACAATCACTCCAAATCCTCTTATAAAACCTTGCGTGGATTGCACTATCAAAAAACAAAACCACAAGGTAAGCTAGTTAGTGTTTCCTTGGGCTCAGTTTTTGATGTGGTGGTGGACATTAGGCCCGATTCGCCAAGCTTTGGCAAGTGGCATGGTGTTGAAATTAGCCAAAAAAATCAATGGCAAATGTGGATACCACCAGGCCTTGCGCATGGTTTTGTGGTCACAAGTGATATTGCCCACTTTCACTACAAGGTGACGGATTTTTATGACGCGGCAGATGAAGGTTCTTTACGTTGGGACTCCCCCAAGCTGAATATTGCTTGGCCCATAACTGACCCCATACTGTCTGAAAAGGACGCCATGGCACCCATTTGGATAGACTAAGAAGGAATTATGAAAAAAGCATTTATTACAGGAATAACTGGCCAAGACGGTGCGTACCTAGCACAATTTTTACTGGAAAAAGGCTATGAAGTCCATGGTTTAAAACGCCGTGCTTCCTCCTTTAATACCTCTCGCATTGACAATATCTACCAATCCCCACACGCTAAAGACAGGCGTTTTATTTTACACTATGGGGATATGACCGACAGCGGCGGCCTTATACGTGTTATGCAAGAAATACAACCAGATGAAGTATATAACTTAGCTGCACAAAGCCATGTAAAAGTGTCCTTTGACTCACCTGAATATACCGCCAATGTGGGCGCGCTTGGCACTTTGCGTATTCTTGAGGCCATACGCATTCTTGGCCTTGAACAAAAAAGCCGCTTTTATCAAGCATCCACCTCAGAGCTTTTTGGGCAAGTGCAAGAAGTGCCTCAAAAAGAAACTACCCCCTTCTACCCTCGCTCACCCTATGCTTGTGCCAAACTATACTCATACTGGATTACCGTAAACTACCGTGAAGCATATAATATTTATGCTTGCAACGGAATTTTATTTAACCATGAATCCCCTTTGCGTGGCGAAACCTTCGTTACTCGCAAAATCACCCGTGCCCTATGCCGTCTTGTTCTAGGCCTTGGTGAAACCTTGCACCTTGGGAATATGAGTGCGCTAAGAGACTGGGGTCACGCCAGAGATTATGTAGAAATGCAGTGGCTTATGCTTCAGCAAAACAAGCCAGAAGACTTTGTTATTGCCACTGGCAGGCAAATTTCTGTGCGCAACTTTGTGGAACTTGCCGCCGCAGAGCTTGGCATAACACTTTCTTGGAAGGGCCAAGGGTTAGATGAACAAGGCATTGTGGAAAGCATTGACCCCTCAAAACTTGCTAAGCTTAGCCCCAAGAGCTACCCCCTAACACCACAAATAAAAATTGGTGATGTAATTGTAGGTGTTGACCCACGCTATTTTAGACCAACCGAGGTTGAAACCCTGCTTGGCGACCCAAGCAATGCCAAGGAAAAACTGGGCTGGGAGCCACGTATAACCTTAGAAAAAATGGTCGCTGAAATGATTGAGCACGATTTTTCTTTAGCAGCTAAAGACAAAATTTGCCTCGACCAAGGGTTTGATATTTTTGAATCCGAAGAAGTATAAAGGAAGCACTGATTTAATAAGGACTTCCTTAAATAAAAAATATTAAATAATTAAACGAAAAACCTGTAGTAAACAAAAAAATGGTCGATTAGAATTAAGTGTATGTTATGAAATGTTTTTGACATTTTATTAGATTATGTCTAGAATATAGAATGTATGGCGGCAATTTTTAAAACGTAGCCCCAATGCAATAAAAGGATTTTTATTATGGATTTAGCTACTTTAGGCGGACTCTTATGTGGTTTTGGCCTTGTGCTTGGCTCCATCTTTCTCGGCCCACAACCTGGTAACTTCATTGATATTCCAAGTATCATGATTGTTATTGGGGGTACATTGTCTGCCGTTTTCATGTGCTTTCCTTTTGCGGAAGTTAAGCAGGCCTTCGCCGCTGGTGCAAAAGCTTTTACATCCAAAGAAACTCCCGCTGACGAAGTTGTTGCCACCATGGTACGCATCGCAGAAATCAGCCGCCGCCAAGGCATTATTGCCCTTGAAAAAATCCAAACCAATAACCCCATCTTAAAAAAAGCAACTCAACTTATAGCTGACAGTGCAGACCCTGACCTCATTCACGCCACAGTATCCATTGAAATTATTTCCATGAAAAAACGTCACAATATTGGCATTAGCGTATTTACAAGACTTGGCAGTTTGGCACCAGCCATGGGCATGGTGGGTACACTTATTGGTCTTGTGCAAATGCTTGCAAACCTTGCTGACCCCTCGGCCATTGGTCCTGCTATGGCTGTTGCTATTTTGACTACATTTTATGGTGCGCTTATCGCAAACCTACTCTTTTTGCCACTGGCTGGAAAACTCAAAGCCAAAAGTATGCAAGAGGAGCTGCTTTTACATATTATTTTTGAGGGCGCAAAATCTATTCTTGAAAATAATAACCCTCGCTTGGTGTATGAAAAGCTATCTTCATTCTTACCACCGAAGAAACGTACAGGCCCTGAAAAATAGTCAGGCTACAAAAACTGGTAGAGTAAATTATGAGTGACGATCCATTACAAGGCGGCGACGACGAAGTCGATGAGGGTGAAGGCTGGCTTGCGACCTTTGCTGATATTAGTATGCTCTTGCTGGTGTTCTTCATCTTGCTCTTTTCCCTATCAAGCGTTGAGCAAACCAAGTTCATGGCCGCCGCAGGATCCATTAAGGGTGCCCTTGGCGGCGAAGACTCGGGCATGGTTGCAGACACACCCATAGGCTTTGCAGGCCAACTTCAAGAAGCAGTAAAAATGCGTAAAGAGCTCATCGAAGCTCAAAAGCAAACTTTCAATGAAATAAAAAGCTTTTTGGTAAAAAGTGGAGTTGAAGGTCAAGTTAGTGCAGTGCTTGATGAAGGCACAATTACCTTGCGCCTGCCAGCAAAAGTTCTTTTTGATGCCAACAGTGCTGAGCTTAACCCCGATAGCCAAAGTGTTATAAATGTCTTAAAAGATGTTTTTATTCAACGGCGTGAACAAAGCATTGATATACGGGGCTATACTGACGACACCCCCATACCCGAAGGCTTAAGATTTAAGGATGCATGGGAACTTTCAGCCCTGCGTGCGGTTACAGTTTTACGCTATTTGCTCTCCCAAGGTATTGACCCCGAAAGAGTAACCGCCACGGGTTTTGGCTCCTTGCACCCCATTATGCCCAATAATAATGAAGAAAATCGTGCTAAAAATAGACGTGTAGAATTTG
>CAYJNE010000021.1:0-2419 GCA_964371345.1 uncultured Desulfovibrionaceae bacterium
AAGAAAGAGCGTAAAAAGTACGGCCTACGTGCTGCACGTGCTAGGTACCAATACTCCAAGCGTTAGAATTATTTTTGCTTACCTAGCAAAATTAAAAAATCAACAAAGGGCAGGCCGGTTTTTATATGGCTTGCCCTTTTTATTTGGGATGTAATTATGACCAAACTACACTACGCATACAAACACACCACCACTGAGGCCACCACGGGCTATTTTTCTTGTGAGCCTGAGCCAAGTTTGAGCATTGAGGAAGGCCTTATAAAGCTTGCCCAAAGCCCCCTTGATGAATTTTTGCATAGCTATATTTTACGAGCACTTATGCAACTATCATATGATGATATTATTAAACAATTTAAGCCAATGCTTGATGAAAAGGGCGAAGCTTATGCTGTGCTGACGGCCCTTTTGCTTGAGTGCGCGTTATTAAATCCAAGCCTTGCTAAACTTGGGGATTTATTTGATGCTAAGGACTATGAGCTTGCTCTCGCCCATACACCGCTCTTGCATTTGGCTTGGCAAAACTTGGCAGATAAAGACTTACAGCGTTCTTGGGTAGATGTTTTTTCTGCCAATATTATTAAGCACAATAAGTTGCCGCACCCTGAAGAACTTGCCGATGAGGGCCTAAAACCCCTTTATAAAAAATTACCTAAGCCAAAGAAAAGTAAACATATTGCAGATATTTATGCCCAGCATAAAAATAAAGAAGGCTCCACTTGGTCAAGGCCGCCTTCCCAGCAAACGGCCCAGCAAGCCCTAAGCATTTTAGTGGAAAATGATATTTTAGACGGCGCTGAAATGCGCCACGAAGCATCCCTTTCGCCCATAGCACTTTTGCGCAATTGGAAGGTGCGTATGCAGGTAAAGTGCGGGCGGCATGATTATGACGTTTATGGCCAAGGGACAACCTATGGGCGTGGACTATCTTTAGCAGATGCTAGGGCCTCATATGCTATGGAAATGGTTGAAAGAGCTTCTGCATATGCTAGTATTGATGGTGAATATATTGCAGGCTTAACTCGGAAAACTCCCATTTTTTATGCGCGCTATTCTGAACTTTTAGAGAAGCAAACCCCTGCCCTTGACCCCAACACTTTGCCGCTGGAAGTGCCATATACAGATGCCCCCATGTATTGGATGGAGGCCGAAGAAGCAGGAACAAAGCAGACAATATTGGTGCCAGTGCAAGCTGTATTTTTGTTCTGCAATTTGGACGAGCAAGCTTTATTTATGAACCCTGGCTCCACTGGCCTTGCCACTGCTAACACCTTGGCAGAGGCTAAACTTGCGGCTTTAGTAGAAATTTTAGAGCGTGATGCCGAGGCCGTAAGCCCATATGACCGCAGAAATTGTTTTACCATACGCTCAAGTGATGAGCGTATTCAATCATTACTTGATGACTATAAGGCAAGAGGAATTAACATTCAATTTCTTGATTTAACAACAGAATTTGGCGTGCCTTGCTATCAAGCCTTTGTAATGGATAAGCGAGGGGATGTTGTTCGGGCAACAGGGGCTGGCCTTTGCGGGGCACGGGCCGCACTTTCTGCCCTAACGGAAGTTCCTTACCCCTATCCCAACGGGCCAGCCTCTGGCCCAGCCCTTGCTGGCCTTGAAGAAAGAATTTTAGAGGAATTACCAGACTATACCTTAAAATCACCCACCCAAAATTTAGCCCTACTTGAAGAAGTGCTAATAAAAAATGGACGCGCGCCACTTTATGTGGAAATAACGCAAGAAGATTTAGAGTTTCCAGTAGTTAGAGCTATTGTCCCAGGGTTAGAGCTAGGTGCGGACTTTGATAATTTTTCAAGAATTAGCCAAAGATTGTATGTTAATTATTTGAAGTTGTTTAAGAAATGAGGGGAGCAAAACTCCCCTCGAGATAATACCTAAGCCTATAGGTAGGCTTAATGTCAGTGGTAAGTTCCATTGGAATAGTCATTATGGCAACCATATTTGTTTGTTCTGCCACTGTGAGCAAAAGCTGTACCTGCCATTAAGGCAAGCATAAGAAGAGTAAGAAAAATTTTTTTCATGTCTACCCCCTAGTTTAAAGTTAATAGTAAGCATTGACCGCAAGGTAAATAGTACCCTTGTAAAAACAATATCGTTTTTACAATATATGTCAACCTATATTATTGCTTTAAGCCAGAGCCACATGCTAATCTTATCATATGCGGTAGTGGGATAGATTTTTTTATTTCTATTCATCCTCAGCTTTTTGTTTTAAAACTTTAAGTACTTGCAGGGCGTATTTTTCCTGAGGGTCTTTTTCAAGGGCCATGTTGGCAAAGCTTTCGGCGTCATCAAATTTTTCCCATAAAAGATACAGTGTTGCCATGCGTCCGTGGGTGCGGGGGTGGCCCCCAAATTGGCGCAGGGCCAGTTTGAAAACTTGCTCGGCACTTGCATAGTC
>CAYJNE010000021.1:2519-8985 GCA_964371345.1 uncultured Desulfovibrionaceae bacterium
TCTTGTAATACTGTGGCGAGTGTTCCTTCTTTGCCCCGCTGGTAAGCTAGTGGAGATTTTTCTGAAGGGTAATATTGCAAAATCATTTGCATATGTGGGTGTTTGGAAATTTCCTGCAAGGTGGCGTTGATTTGATTATCCATGGCCTTACTTGAAGGTATGTGTGAAAGACTGCTCACATTACGCAAGGCAATGCTTACTGATTCAATGGCACGGGCTATGGCATCGTCTTGTAAATAAGCCTTTGCGCGGGCCAAATGCTCACGAATATCCTTGGGTATATCCATTTTTACCTCATTATTTCCAGTGTTTACGCACGTCATTGGCTGACGCATTTAATATATCAAGGGCGGCGTGGGGCATGAGCATACGCAAGTTATTGCCATTGCACCATTTTTTGCGAATGTAGGATGAGCTTATATCTAGCCGCAATAGAGGCAAATAATAAAGCTTTGAGCCATGCTCAAAACTAGCAGAAGGGGTTGGGCCGTCTGTGGTAAATTTTGCTTCAGGCCAAGTGCGCTTAATTTCATCCTTGAACATATTAATATCAGTGCCAGCCCGAGGCACAACACCAATATCTGCAAGTTTAGGGAGCTCTACGCCCCTATGCCAACTGGATATGGCAGAAAAATCTTCCCCACCCACCAAGAATAGCACACGGGCTTCGGGGTATTTTTGCTTATAAATATTTAAGGTATCCCAAGTATATGAAGGGCCTGCACGTTCTTGCTCAAGGGGATTGATTTGAAGTCCGTCTATGTTTTGTGCGGCTGCCTTGAGCATGGCAAGGCGCAAGTCAAAGGGCAGGATAGATTTATTGCTTTTGTGTGGTGCGATGGCGCATGGAATAAGGTCAAGGCGATTTAGAGGCTTTGGCAATAGCTTGCACTCCAAAGCTTCAATGGCTAGGCGTATATGCCCCACATGCACGGGGTTAAAGCTTCCACCCAATATTCCAATATGCATTATTATTTAACCCTTTTTGTAGTCTTTTTATTTAGCCTTCTGCCAGAAGGGGCTTTATTTCGTCAGAGAGCAACTTTTTTTGTGACCTTGGTTATGTTCTGTTTTTGGGGCATTTTGCCAACGCTAGGCATTAAAATTCTGTGTTGCTTTAATCTTTCCGCATCGCTTCTTGCAACATAAATGTTTTGGCCCTTGGTATCAAGGCCAGTATAATACATGGCTGTGGCCACTGTGCCTGGTGTTGGTATAAAGCATTGAACTTGCTTTGGTTTCCAATTACGTTTTTGTAGCCATGCGGCAAGCTCTTGCATATGGGCATCGGTACAGCCAGGGAAGGCACTCATTAAATATGGAACAACATATTGTTCCCGCCCCGCTTTATTGCTTTTGATTTGAAATGCTTTTAGGAAATGTTCAAACACTTCTACGGGTGGTTTACGCATATATTTTAGCACCATATCTGAACAGTGCTCAGGGGCAATTTTTAATTGCCCGCCTGTAAATTCGCAAGTGTAGGCATTTATGGCCTCTGGCTCATGCATGGCAATGTCTGCTCTAATACCACTGGCTATGCGCACATGCTTAATGCCTTGCATTTGGCGCACCTCACGCAAAAGCTGAATGTGCTTTTTTTGTGGTGTTACGAAAAATTTACAGACTTTGGGATGACAGCATGATTCACGCTTGCAAGCTTCTTCAGAATTTTTAGGCAAAGCGCAATGCCCTTGCCACATATTAGCTGTTGGGCCGCCTATGTCTGAAATGCTGCCAGAAAATCTCTTTTGCTTAGTCATTAATAAGGCTTCGTTTTTTATGGATTTTGCAGAACGAGAGCTAATGCGCCTGCCTTGATGTAAAGCTAGCGAGCAAAAGGAACAGCCACCACCGCAACCTCTATGGCTGGTGATGCTTGTGCGTAGCATTTCCTCAGCGGGAATGCTCTCGGTATATTGCGGATGTGCCGCACGTTGAAAGGGCAGGGCGTAAAGTTCATCCATTTGTGCTTCGCTTAAATTTTGCGCTGGTGGGGCAATAATTAGAGCTCTTTTGTCATGTATTTGAATAGCATAGCTGCCAGTATGCACTTGCCGCTCAAGGTCAAGAGTTGCTTGCATGAGAAGGGAGCTATTTGCAAGCATGTCCTCATGCGTGGGCAAAGTCACGCATGGCTTATCTGCAATGTCCTCGGCTTTGCCTATCCAAACTGTACCTTGAATGTGGGTGAGTGGCTTTTGTTCTGCGCAATGTTTGGCAATATCCAAAAGGGCAAGCTCGCCCATGCCATAAACTAAAATATGAGCCTTGGCGTCAAGCAATATGGAGCGGCGCAAGCTATTGCTCCAAAAATCATAGTGGCTGATGCGGCGTAGCGAGGCCTCAATGCCACCAAGTACAATGGGAAGATTAGGAAATGCCCTGCGCGCTAAATTGGCATAGATGATACTTGCACGGTTGGGCCTAGCCCCGCATTTTCCACCAGGGGTGTAGGAGTCATCATGTCTTTTTTTGCGAAAGGCGGTATAGTGGGCTAGTTGTGAATCCAAAGCCCCAGCTGTAACGCCCACAAAAAGGCGTGGCCTGCCCATGGCTTCTATGTCATTTGTGTTTTCCCAATTGGGTTGAGCGCAAATGCCCACCCGAAAACCATTTGCCATGAGCATACGCCCAAGTAAGGCCACACCAAAGGCTGGGTGGTCAACATAGGCGTCACCAGTGATGAATAGAATATCCAATGTATCCCAGCCAAGAGAGTTCATCTCTTGGCGGGACATGGGTAAGAAGGCGGGCTGTGCAGGTGTTTTCACTGCCATGACAGCTTGAAAAATTTATTTGCCTGGAGGCGAAATTAACATGGTGCCGCCAGGGTGGGTTTCTGTTGGGGGCAAACCTTGGTCAACGCCACGTCCGCCGTCACCACTGGACATTTGATGTGGCTTTTCTTTTTTTTGCTCTCTTTTCATGTCCATGGTGTGTTGCAATTGGAAGGCTTCCCACTCTTTTGTGTCGATAACATTGTCATTATTTGAGTCTATTATGTCAAAAACATTAGACTTCATGGTGGGGTAGAGGGCTTTAAATTCTTCTATGGTGACTTTACCGTCAAGGTTTGTGTCCATTTGGTTATATTTTTTTTGGATTGCGTCTGCTTGGTTTGATGCATTGGGGTTTGCTTGCGCATGGGAGGCCATACCAAGCATTAATGCAAGTATGAGTAATGTTTTTTTCATATGATTATCCTTTTATTTTGGTATGTAGCTATTTGCTTGGCGCATTATATAGTTTTTTTCTTCACTTGTATATGGTGTATAAGCAAAGTATTATACAATATGCGCAAGCAAATAAAACGCTCATTGTTGACTTATGTCTTGACCAGTTGACTATCGTGTCTTATTTATACTTATTATGAATTGGGACTGGGATAAATTACAAGAAAAACGGCAGAGGCAGTCACGCTCAAATCCTCCACCTAGCGGTGGTGATGATGGTGGGCCAAGTGGCAGTGGTGGCGGCGGTGGCGATAATAATCGTATGCCCCCACCAAGTTTTAAAAACTTTCCAAGCAATCCACTCAATGTGAAATTCCAAACCCCTAACAGAAGGGGAATGTGGATAATCTTAGGTGGCTTGGTATTTATCTGGCTTTTGTCAGGTATATTCATCGTTAACCCCGATGAAGAGGGCGTTGTCTTGCGCTTTGGTGCGTATGTGCGCTCTGTGGGGCCTGGCCCTCACTACCATTTGCCGTCACCCATTGAGACGGTGTATAAACCCAAGGTTACGCAAGTTTTGCGTGGCGAAGTGGGCTTTCGCTCCGTTGGGCAAGAGCGCACCTTTACGCAAGGGCAATTGCGCACCATACCTGAAGAAGCATCTATGCTCACCGGTGATGAAAATATTGTAAGCGTGCAATTTAGCGTACAGTATAAAATTTCTGATCCTGTGGAATATTTGTTTAATGTAACAGATCAGGCTGCGGTAGTAAAAAATGCCGCAGAAGCCGCCATGCGTGAAGTTATTGGTAAAAGCTTAATTGATTCTGCCATTACCGATGGTAAGATAAAAATTCAAAGCGATGCCACAGAACTTTTGCAAACTATCCTCAATCGTTATGCTATTGGCGTACAAATTATTGCTGTGCAGTTGCAAGATGTGCATCCTCCGCAAGAAGTTATCGACGCCTTTAAGGATGTGGCCTCAGCAAGAGAAGACAAAAGCCGCATAATTAACGAAGCTGAAGCTTATCGCAATGAGCTTTTGCCCGTAGCCAGAGGTCGTGCCGCCGAGCTTGAAAACCAAGCACAATCATATAGAGAAACCCGCATCCAAAATGCGCAAGGTGAAACTCAGCGTTTCCTCGCTTTGCTTTCTGAGTATGAAAAGGCGAAGGATGTTACTAGGCAAAGACTTTATTACGAAGCTATGGAAGATATATTAACCAATGCTACCGATAAAATTGTTATTCCCGAAGGTACTGCCGACCGCATTTTGCCTTTCCTCCCATTGGAAAAAGGCTCAAGCAGTAGTGGTGCCAAGGCCGCAGCAGGGGGGGCACAATAATGAAAAAGACTCCTCTTAGTATTGTAATTGTTGCCTTTGTGGGTGCTTTATTGTTGTGGCAAAGCTTTTTTACCGTGCACGAAACAGAAAAAGCCCTTGTATTACAACTTGGTGTGCCACAAGATATTATTTATGGGCCAGGGCTTCATTTTAAGTTGCCCTTCATCCAAAATGTTATCTACTTTGACGCTCGTATTTTAGACTATGACGCAAGACCAACCGAAGCCTTTACGGTGGATAAAAAAGCTATTGTGCTAGATAATTACGCACGTTGGCGCATTGCAAACCCA
Source organism: uncultured Desulfovibrionaceae bacterium (assembly GCA_964371345.1). GTDB lineage: Bacteria > Desulfobacterota > Desulfovibrionia > Desulfovibrionales > Desulfovibrionaceae > CAYJAD01. The sequence goes on from CAYJNE010000021.1 coordinate 7,337, forward strand.
TTGCAGTTTTATCGTACCATGCGCACCATACCTGGTGCTCAGGCTCGCCTTGATGACGTAGTTTATTCGCAATTGCGTGCCCTTGTGGGTGGATATACCTTAACTGAGGTTGTGTCTGCTCAACGTGCGCAAATTATGGAAGAAGTGACTAAACGTGTAGCTAGCCTTATGGAAGGTTTTGGGGTGGAAGTTGTGGACGTGCGCATTAAGCGTACTGACTTACCCACTGAAAACCAAAGGGCTATTTTTGAGCGTATGCGTGCTGAACGTGAACGCCAAGCCAAACAATATCGTTCTGAAGGTGTTGAAGAATCCACACGTATTAGATCTGATGCTGACCGTCAAAGGGCAGTTATATTGGCAGAGGCTGCTAAAAAATCAGAAATTATCCGTGGTGAGGGTGATGCCCTTGCCGCAAAAACCTATGCCGAAGCTTTTGGTAAGGCACCTGAATTTTTTGCATTCCAACGAGGGTTGGATACTTTGCGTAAATCATTGCGTCAAAATAGCCGCATTGTGCTTTCGCAAGACAATCCTGTACTCAAACCCCTACAATAGGGCAAAATATAAGGCGATGGTATGTCCTCGTTTTTAGAAGCATATGAGCGAATTAAGTTCGCTACCAATACAAGAACTCAAGTAGAGCTTGCAAAAGTTCTAGACATCAGACAATCAAGTATTTCTGATGCCAAAAGACGTAATTCTGTCCCTGCTGATTGGATTATGAAGCTTTTTGAAAAGTTTGGCCTAAACCCAGATTGGCTAAAGCAAGGCGTTGGCCCCATGTATCTGCGCACAGAGCAAGGCTATCAACCCCAAGAAGCACCCATAAGCGGCATGGCTGAAGACCCAACCCATTATGGTGACCCTTCAGCAAAGAGTGCTATGCTGACCGTGCACGGCATGTCTTGTGAATACAAAGACGGCGATATTCAACCCTTGCTTCCGCAAGTGGGCAAAATATCACTACCGCTAAGCTTTGCAGATACAAATATAACCGTGGTGCGTATGGATGCCCCTAATATGGAGCCAAGCATTGTTCGCAATGCCTATATGGGCATCGATATTACAGCAACTGTGCCCATTTCAGGAACCGTGTATGCTTTATACTCACCCCATGAAGGGCTAATTATTAAGCGTTTGTTCCTTGATAGCAATTCTGAGCAATATCTATTGCGCTCCGATGCTAAAAATTATCCCGAAAGTACCTTAGATGTACGCACCCTAACTTCACGTATTATGGGGCGTGTGGTCTGGGTTTTACAGCAGTTGTAAAGTGATTTTTAAGGGGCATATTTTCCCCTAAATCTTACCTTAAAAAACTCTAATACCCCGAGTTCATTTTTTAGAAAATGAACTCGGGGTTTCAATTTTTCTATAAAACAACCCTAAAGTAATGCTTAAAGTTGTCGATGTGTATATTTAAGGTACAGCCTATGTATTGGTGTTTGCTTAAGTGACAAACACAACCGGCCACTCCCGCGCCGCGTCCTAAGCCCTTCAAATTCACTGTAATTTGAAGGGCTTTGAGTGACAAGTATTTTTGAAAGAAAAAATATTTACAACTAGCCTTAAATATTGCAAGCTCTAAGTGATTATTGTTCTCAAAATACATTGAATGGGTGAATTATGAAAATTAAAAATAGGCT
>CAYJNE010000021.1:9085-12458 GCA_964371345.1 uncultured Desulfovibrionaceae bacterium
AATGACGCCGCCTTTGTTAACCAAGGAATGCATGGAAATATGGAAGGCCGAGCTCAAGCTTATTGGGTGAGGGAAAATAATAACATTATTTTTAACGCCTCTGACGATTATGATAAAGATGATTATTACACCATACCAAAACAGAACAAACGTTTAAGCCTTATTCCTCCTTATGTAGATACAGGCGTAAATGTTTTGATGACAACCATTGCCGCACCCGTTATGGATTCAGGAACAGCCGTTGCTGCTGTGGGTGTTGATATTAGCTTGGAGTTTCTTCAATCAGCCATTGGAGAAATAAAACCCTTTGAAACAGGCTATGCCATGCTTGTTTCTGGCAATGGTGAAATATTGGTAAAACCACAAAATGGTGATACAAAAATAAGTGAAAAATTTGACCTTGTTTCCAGCGAAATTTTGAATAAAATTAAGAATGGTAAGGAGTTTTTCATGACGGAAAATTCCATGCGCAACGGTGAAGAAGTTTTTGTTTCATACACACCCATTGCCTTAAAATCTTTAGATAAACCTTGGTTTTTTGCCATTGCCTTGCCCATGTCCAGCGTTATGGCTGAATCTAATGCAATTCTTATTAAGCAAATGATTATTGCAGTGATTTCCATTTTTGTATTGATATTTTTAGTATTTTATACAGCGTCAAGTGTTGCCAAGCCCCTCGGTGGTGTTGTTGATTTTGCTAAAGAAGTGGTTGCAGGAAATTACACCGCAAAGGTTGATCAATCCACAGCCATTTACGAAGTAACGCAATTACAAGTTGCATTAAATAGCATGATTACGTCCTTACTTACCATTATGGATGAGGTTAAGCAAAAGCAAATTGAATCTGCGCAAGAAGCTGAGCGGGCTCATGAAGCTATGAACGCAGCAGAACAAGCTCGCCTTGTTAGTGAAGAAAGTCACCAAGCCATGCTCGATGCCGCGGGTAAGCTTGAAGAAATTGTAAATGTTATTACTCCCGCTTCTGAGCAATTACGCACGCAAATAGAGGAAGTATCAAAGGGTGCGCAGCATCAGGCCACAAGCATTGCTGAAACAGCTGCCGCCATGGAAGAAATGAATAGCACCGTGCTTGACGTTGCCAGAAGTGCAGAAGAAAGTGCACAACTTGCTGAAAATACAAAACAAGAAGCTTCAAGTGGTGCGGCAATTACACAAAAATCAAAGCAGGCTATGGAGTTAGTCCGTGAAGATTCTGCCAAAATTCGTGTTAGCATGGGCAGTTTAGAAGTGCATGCCCAATCTATTAATACAGTAATGGGTGTTATTTCTGACATTGCCGACCAAACAAACCTTTTGGCATTAAATGCCGCCATTGAAGCCGCAAGAGCGGGCGAAGCAGGGCGAGGTTTTGCCGTTGTTGCTGATGAGGTGCGCAAACTTGCAGAAAAAACCCTAAGCTCTACCACCGATGTGGCAGAAGTTATTAAAGCCATACAAGAAAGCACTCAAGCCAATGTAAAGCAGGTGGAAATTGCTATCCAGCAAATAGAGCATGTATCAGGATTTGTAGAAGAAAGCGGCACCGCACTTGAAAGTATACATGCCATTGCTTCGCAAAGCTCTGACGGTGTGCGGGCCATTGCTACTGCTAGTGAGGAGCAATCTGCCACTGCTGGAGAAATTGCAAATTCTGTTGCCCAAAGTAATATGATTGCCAGTGAGACCTCGCACTCTATGGATATGGCGGCATCTGCCGTACACGAGTTAACAGAGCAAATTCAAAAGCTTTCAGTTCTAATTGAAGAGCTAAAGCAAAGTTAATTTTGCCATAAAATCATCAAAATATTAATGAGCTAGCTACGGTTAGCTCATTTTTTTTGGTGATTTTTATGCCTTCATTCATTCCCACCTCACATCATCATAATTTGTAAAAAAACTCTACCGAACACCACACATTAACTAAAACAATCAATCAGGATTAATGGTTATCAGCCTAGACAGAGGCCAAAAAAAAATATATCATTAAACCATGAGCATAAATAAGGCAGTTCATCCCTTAGAGATATTACCATACTTGGAATTATCGTCCTTGCATGTGGGCAGTATTCCAGATGATGAGGCTTGCTTTGCCCTTTGGGATAATTACAACATGCTTGAAAATATCCGCATTCATTCTCTTTTGGTGGCGGATGTGGCTACACTGCTTGCTACAATGGCCGTGGATAAGGGCTTTGATCTTTGTATAAAATCTGTGCGTGCTAGTGCTCTTTTACATGATATTGCAAAAACTTATACTATTGACCATGGTGGAAGCCATGCCCAAATGGGAGCCTCTTGGGTTATTAGTGCCACGGGCAATAGGAAGATAGCGCAGGGTGTTGCCATGCATGTGCACTGGCCTTGGCCCATACCAGAAAATATATGTCAGTTACCTTTTTTCGTAATTTATGCGGATAAGCGTGTGAAGCATACAAAATGTGTGTCCTTGACCGAGCGTTATGATGATTTAGTGGTGCGCTATGGGCTCACACAGGCACATCGTGACTCAATTCATGCTTCATATATGCAGGGTAAGGAAATAGAGCGTGCTTTATCAGCACAGTTAGGAGTAGATTTAGATGCGCATACTTTTGATAGCGGGCGGCTGGTCCAACGAGCGTGATGTATCATTAAATGGTGCAAAAAATATAGCCACTGCCTTGGAAGAGCGTGGACACTCTGTCACGTTTTTTGATTTAAGTGACGGCTTTAATTCTCTTATTTCCATTGCAAAAGAGCATGATTTTGCTTTTATTAATTTGCACGGGGTTCCTGGTGAAGATGGCCTTGTGCAATGTATGCTTGAATCAGCCAATATTCCATATCAAGGCAGCGGTGCGGCGGCGTCATTTTTAGCCTTGCATAAGGCCGCCACTAAGCAAGTATATCGCACTGTGGGCATTCCTACCCCCGATTGGGAGTTTTTACCAACCACTCCGAAAAAAGACTGGGAGCCAAGCTTTGCCTATCCCATTTTTGCCAAAAGCAACACTGGTGGCTCGTCCCTTTTGTTATTTAAGGTGCAAAATCGGCAGGAATTAGATGAAGCCATGAGTAAAATTTTTGCCGCAGGCTGTGATGTTTTGCTTGAGCCAAGTATAGAAGGCGTGGACACAACTTGTGGCGTGCTTGGCGATATAGGTCTGCCCCCCATTTTAATTCGCCCTCGAGGTGTTTTTTTTGACTACACCAGCAAGTATGAAACTGGTGGAGCTGATGAAATATGCCCAGCACCACTACCCCCAAAAATCAACGCAAAAATGCAAGAACTAGCTTTGAAGGCGCATAAGTCTTTGGGGCTTAGTGGTTATAGCCGCACAGACTTTGTGCTTACCGCCACTGGAGAGCTACTTACCATTGAAACCAATACCCT
>CAYJNE010000021.1:12558-14170 GCA_964371345.1 uncultured Desulfovibrionaceae bacterium
TTTTTATAGGAGATTTTTTATGTCCAGTAACAAAAAATTAACCTTTAACAATGGTGCGCCTGTTCCTAATAATCAAAACTCTTTAACCGCAGGCCCACGCGGGCCAATGCTTTTGCAAGATACATGGTTTTTAGAAAAACTTGCTCATTTTGACCGTGAGGTTATTCCTGAGCGGCGTATGCATGCAAAGGGGTCTGGGGCTTATGGGCATTTTACCGTAACTCATGATATTACTAAATATACACGGGCTAAGATATTTTCAGAAATTGGCAAAAAAACTGATTTATTTGTGCGTTTTTCTACTGTAGCGGGTGAACGTGGTGCGGCCGATGCAGAACGAGATATCCGTGGCTTTGCCATAAAATTTTACACTGATGAAGGCAATTGGGATATGGTTGGCAATAATACTCCTGTATTTTTCCTGCGTGATCCATTAAAGTTTCCTGACTTAAACCACGCAGTTAAGCGTGACCCTCGCACTAATATGCGCAGTGCACAAAATAACTGGGATTTTTGGACTGGCCTTCCCGAAGCCTTGCATCAAGTAACCGTTGTTATGAGTGATAGAGGCATTCCATATTCATATCGTCACATGCATGGCTTTGGTAGTCATACTTTTAGCTTTATCAATGCTAAAAATGAACGTTTTTGGGTAAAATTTCACTTTGTGACCCAGCAAGGCGTTAAAAATTTAACTGATGAAGAAGCCGCAGCCATTGTTGCTGGTGATCGTGAAAGCTTCCAGAAAGATCTTTTAGAAAGCATTGATAATGGTGACTTCCCCCGCTGGAAATTGTTTGTGCAGGTGCTTGAAGAAACAAAGGCCGAAGAGCTTGGCTATCATCCCTTTGATTTAACAAAGGTTTGGTATAAAAAAGATGCACCACTCATTGAAGTTGGAGTTATGGAGCTTAATCGCAATCCAGCAAACTACTTTGCAGAGGTTGAACAAGCTGCATTTAATCCCGCAAGTGTTGTGCCTGGTATTAGTTTTTCACCTGACAAGATGCTACAAGGGCGTCTTTTCTCCTATGGTGATGCCCAGCGTTATCGCTTGGGTGTAAATCATCACTTAATTCCAGTTAACGCTTCACGCTGCCCATTCCATAGCTATCATCGGGACGGGCAAATGAGGGTTGACGGCAATTATGGTGCTACGGCTGGTTATGAACCCAATACTGTGGGAGAGTGGCAAGAGCAGCCTGATTTTTCAGAGCCTCCGCTTAAAATTTCTGGCGATGCTGACCGCTGGAACTATACTTGTGATGATGCAGATTATTTTGAACAACCAGGCAAGCTTTTTAGACTCATGAATGATGAGCAAAAAGAAGCCCTTTTTGGCAATACTGGTCGGGCCATTGCTGGTGTTTCCCTAGATGTTCAACAACGCCACGTTTATCATTGCCATAAGGCTGACCCTGATTATGGCAAGGGCGTTGCAAAAGCCATTGGCATAAGTTTAGAAGACGCCATTAAAAAATATTCATAAAACTACTTCTAACACTATAAAAAACTCAAGGCCTCCGTAGAATTACGGAGGCCTTGTTTTATTTACTCAAGCAAACTATATTAATCGACTATATCAGAGTTTTTTATTTTTTATGGTTTAACC
>CAYJNE010000022.1:0-3628 GCA_964371345.1 uncultured Desulfovibrionaceae bacterium
CTACCCAAGCTTGCTCATGACAAGCCTTGTTAAAAGCTCCACCGAGTGGATGAGTACATCTTCATCAAAATCAAATTTTTCATTATGATGTCCTGCGGCGAGTTTTGTGCCTAGTTGTATGTATGTGCCTTGTCCGCCTCTATCTTGCACGTCTTTTAAAAGCCATGTGAAGTCTTCTGACGCGAGGAATTGGGCACTGGGTATAATATTGGTGAAATATGGCATGGTTTTAGCGATATTGTGTATATCGTTTGCCAGTGCTTCATCGGAAAAGCCGCTTATGCATGAGCCAACACGGTGCAGGTTGTGGGTACAACCCCACATATCTGCGGCGGCATGGCTTATGCGTTCAACTTCTTTAATCATCCAGTTATTAAGTTCTGAATTAATACCTCTTGTTTCTCCAGCAAGCCAAGCTTTGGACGGGATAATATTTGGCGAGCCGTCCACCACAAGCTGTCCAATATTTAATCTTGTTTCGCCAAGCCCATGCCGTGAAATGCTATGTATACCTTGTACTGCGGTGGTTGCGGCTAAGAGTGCGTTTTGCCCCTCTTGTGGGGCAAGGCCAGCATGGGCGGATTTACCGTGATAGGATAGCTCAAATGATGAAACGTCCAAAAAGTCAGTGGTACCACAAATTAGAGTGCCAGCTTCCCTAGCTTGTATACCAAGATGTATGCCAATAAGCTCCGTAACATTTTGCATAACTCCAGCATCAAGCATGGCTTTTGCCCCTTGGCCTAATTCCTCTGCTGGTTGAAAAATGAGGCGCACAACGCCCTTTAGTTGGTCACGCATTTCATGAAGCATTAAAGCAAGTCCAAGCCCTATGGCTACATGACCGTCATGCCCGCAAGCGTGCATGGAGCCTTGGTTGCATGAGGCAAAGCCTTCTGTGTGTGGCTTGTGGTTTTGGTCTGTGCTTTCTGTGGTTCCAATGGCGTCTATGTCAAAGCGTAGCGCAATAATGGGGCTAGTTGTGGAACTATTGGGGCAGGCTATGTCTACCCAAAGGCCAGTAAGCCCGTCACCCATACCCTCCACAAGCCTTGGGTCAGCACCTTGGGTTATGGCTCTTTGCCTTTCTATGGCGCATTGTTCGGCATTTGGTGGGGCTAGGCGGGACTCGGCTTTTATGGCATCACTGCCAAAAGTTACCTCAAGCCCAAGTTCTTGCAAAAAATTGATTATGAAAGCCGTGGTGCGGTATTCATGCCAACCTGTTTCGGGGTATTTGTGTAGCTCCCTACGGGCTATTAATATTTTTTGTGATATTTTTGCAAGTATTTCTTGAAGGTTATGCACAAGCCCTCCGCTTTTCATAGTATTAAAGTAGGAATACTGGTTTTTTGTGCTTGCCAGTACACACAGTGTCGTGTACTAGAAAAAGAGTTAACTTTCAAATGAAAACAATAGGATTATATTTTTAGTTTATGGATCAAGGACAAGAGACATTTAGCTGCAGAGTATGCGAAAAGCCAGTTCCCGTTGAAACTGGTTTGTGTCCGTACTGCAAGTTTCAGCACGCAAGAAATTTTAAGGCTAAGATTACTTTAATTACTATTTTTGTAGTTTTGGCATTTGTAGGTATTGTGTGTGGTAGTATGATGTCCTCTGACGTGGAAATTTTTGAAGAAAATGGCCTAGCCATGCCAAGGCTTGAAAAGCAGTTTGTGGACTTATTAGCAAGGTATCGTAATGAAGGCTTGCGCTTAGATGAAGCCCCCGATGAAGCCGCTAAGGACGGGCAATATACAGATGCTATTGTGCTTCGTGCTCAACGTGCTGAGGATATTAAAGCCCTAAAAATTGGCCCAAAAGTGGTCGATTGGGTAGGAAAATTAGCATTTTTTAGAAAAACTCAAGGCGGAAGCCTTGCTTTGCGCGTAGATTTATCAACCACAGCTTCCTTAGAAACATGGGGAGATGCGCTGGAAGATGCTGACCGCAATACGCTGATTACTCCAGATAACCCTTTATTTGAGATTGTTAGCTCCCTTGCGGATGGGGATGTGGTTGTGTTTTCTGGTGAGTTTTTTCCTTCAAACACAGATGCCTTTCAAGAAACAAGCCTTTCCATTGAGGCCAATTTGCAACGGCCTACATTTTTGTTCAAGTTTGAGTCTATTCAAAAACAATTACCAAAATAATTGATTTTCCTTTCCCTTTCTTCTTATAAATAGGGTGAAAATAACCAACAAGCCGCATTGCGTAAGCGTATGGGCACGCTAAGCTTTGTGTGGTCTTCCATAGTATATTCACGGCTTATGCTTTGAACATTGTTAAAATAGTCTTCCATTTGCCTAGCAAAGGGCGTGTCAAAGCATTCTACATTCAATTCAAAATTAAGGCGAAGGCTACGAGCATCAAAATTGGCTGATCCCACTTGGGTATAGTGGCTATCCACCATAAAGAGCTTAGTATGCGCAAAGGGTGGCGGCTGGTAGAAAATGCGTACACCAGATTCAAGCAAGGTAGGCAAAAGTTGAATGCTTGCCCAATGAACAAAGAAAAGATTGTTCTTGGCAGGTAAGATAATGCGCACGTCTATGCCCCTTGCGGCGGCGGCTTTTAATGCTCCCATTACTTCATGGGTAGGCAAAAAATACGGCGTCATAATGCGAATGCTCTCACTAGCGGCACCCATGATGCCATAAAGAAGCTCGTGCAATGGGTCTTGGCCAGAGCCTGGGCCGTCCAAAATCATGCGGCAAAGTGTACTACCGCACATATATTCTTCAGATTGATTTATGGTTGCGTAATCATTGGTACAAAATCCCCAGTCTAGCAAAAATGCTTCACGTAGTTGGGCCACAATGGGGCCACGACAAATAAAATGCACATCCTGCACGCTAAATTTTGCATGGTTTTTTACATGATTATCAGAAATATTCATGCCACCTGTAAAGCCAATGCCGTCAGCCACAAGTACTTTGCGGTGGTTGCGCAAATTTATGGCAAAATTTGGTGGGTAAAAACGTGGCGGTAAAAACTGAGCCACCTGTACGCCATGTTCTGTGAGCTTTTTCCAAGGCCAAGAAAGGGAATAGAGCCTTGCTCCAAGCCCATCCACAATAATGCGCACATCAACACCACGGCTTGCGGCTTCTTGTAAGGCTTTGCAAAAGGCTGTGGCTACGTCACCATTATTAAAAATATATGTGGTTAGATAAACGTGCTTTTGGGCGTGCTCAATAGCTTTTAGCATTTGGGGGTAGGCTTCATCGCCATTAAATAATGGGCTTATGGTGTTGCCGCCGCTAAGCGCACGTTTAGTGAGGTGCCTGCCAATGCGGGCAAAAGGGTAGAACTTTTCTTGCAGAAATTTATTGGGAACGTGCCCAGGAGGGCGGTCAAGGCGAGTGCCGCCGTGTAAATATTCTTGATGCTCTGCGGCTTCAAACTTGGCGGTACGCATAAGCTTTGCGGCACGGCTTTCGGCCCGCCCAATGCCAAATGTAAAGTATAATGCGGCCCCCACTATGGGTAAGAATAATGCCGCCACTGACCAACCAAGGGCAGAACGTGGGTTGCGTTTGTGCAAGAGGGCGTGGACAACCGTTACCCAAGAGAGAGCGTGGGCTAAGATTATGGCTGATATTTGAAAAAAGCTTGACCAGTCCAT
>CAYJNE010000022.1:3728-5275 GCA_964371345.1 uncultured Desulfovibrionaceae bacterium
AGAGAGCGTGGGCTAAGATTATGGCTGATATTTGAAAAAAGCTTGACCAGTCCATTTTTAGGTCCTTACGGCCTTGGTATGTTATTCTAATTTAAAAATAATAATTATATTATTATAAATAACGTGACGGGCTTGAACCCTCGTATTTTTAAATTTGTAAGGCAATGCGATTTCTTTCTATATTTATTTCCAATTCTGGGAAAAGGTCATGCAGGGCGTCCATGTCTCCAGCATTTGCCGCAGACTCAACAGTGCGGGCCAAACGGCCCAACGTGCGCAAGCCAAAGTTTTCCGCATGTTTTGCAATATGACCTGTGGCCTCAGCCACGCCCTTGGTATTGCCTGCCTTAAAGTGTGTTTTAGCATCATCAAGCCTTGTGTCTATTTCAGACAATAGGCCTTGCAATGGGCTTGACGGTGTTTGCTGGCTTTGCTGAGGCGGCGGGCTTTGTGCTGGCTTTTGCACAGGTTCTTGTATGGGCAAAGTAGATTGTACAGGCTCAGGGTTTGAATCTGCCTTGAGTTTTCTTTGAGCAAGTCTGGCTTCAAGTTTTGCGGCCATACTGCTAAGTGTAGTTTCTTCTTTGGGCTCGGACATAGTTGCAGGTGTTGGGGCTGCAGGTGCTGGCTCATCTTTAATTATGGGTGTTGGCTCGCCAACCCATTCATGTGTTTGATTACCGCTTTGCTCTGCAGGGTCGTATATGGGCTCAAAGGTTAGGCTTTGTGGGGCCATTGTCATGGGCTCGGCCGTAGATACGGACGATAACTCGTCTTGAACTATGGGTGATGACTCATCCTTAGTTACGGGTGTAGGTTCACCCACCCATTCCGTAGCTAAGTGGCTTTTAGTGGAAATTTCTTCATGGGGCTTATTTTCTACTTCAGGTGATTTTTTTTCTTCTTTATTAAATCTAATTACAGGCTTAGAAGTCTTTTTACTACTTGTAATTTTTATGGGCTTTTTAGCTTTTTCTTCAGGCTTATTTTCGGTTAATTCTGCACTTGGATTTGTTTTTTGTTTCTTGTTAAAGGCAATAGTCGGCTTAGATTTTTTAGCCGTACTGATGATTGTTATGGGCTTTTTGGGCTCACTTGCATCAACGGGGCTTTGCTCAATGGAATCGTGTCCAGTTGGGCTTTGTTCAGCTGCCATGGGCTCAGTGGGAACTTGGGGCGTATCGCGGCTTGGTTCTTCTTCCTGCGCTGTGTCAATTAGGGAAGTCAAATATGCGGCATTACTTCTAGCTCTTTCGGGCAAGATGTAAGGTTCTTCGTCAAGCTCATCTTCGTTTGCACTTTGCTCTTCCTCAATTTCTACGGGATCTGGTGGGCGATAATCTATACCAGGTAGCACAAAACTGCTACCTATAGATGTATCGTCTTCATCGTCTTTTGCGTCCGCTTCGAGTTCTGGTTCTGGCTCTGGTTCGGGTGTAGGCTCAGGTTCTACTTCTGGTTCTGGCTCAGGCTCGGGTTCTGCTTCTACTTCTGGTTCTGGCTCCGCAGCCACTTCAGGCTCAAGTTCAGGCTCAGGTTTCACTTCA
>CAYJNE010000022.1:5375-10493 GCA_964371345.1 uncultured Desulfovibrionaceae bacterium
TTTTGGGAGTGCTTTCTTCCATTACTCCAAGGTCAAGGCGCATTTCATCTTGTTCCTTGGCTTGGTCTGGAGATAAAATGCCCTTAATGGATTCGCGCAAATTACCTCTGGTTATGGGCATGAGTAAGGAGTGTTTAAATCCTAATTCTTTGAGTTCATTCCATTTGTCTTCTTCAGAATAAATGGCCAAGCATGGTACATGAGCTAGGTTTTGTTCTGCTTCATATTGGCGTAATTCGCTAATGCTTTGTTTTTGATTTTCTGTATCAAAAATAATTAACGTGGGTGTTTTTTTGGCATACTGGGCCAGCACTTCTTTTTTATTGCGTGCTTCCAAAATATTATAAGGCATGTTTTCTAGGAAAAAGGCCCATAATTGTCTGTCGGCATCATTGTCAGATACAAGGATAATGTGAGGATATTCATCATCATTTGCTCTTTGTTCTTTGTGGCGCATTTCTGATGTGGCCACTTCACAATGCAATGTAAAGGATATGGTTGCACCGTGCGCATTGCTCTCTACGCCTAGGAAACCATGACTGCTAGCCGCAAGCTCCCAAGCACGAGCCAGTGCAGACACACTTCTTTGCTGAGGAGGTCTGCCTGTACCAGTATCGGTTATGGTAAATAGCAAATGCCCAGGATTAACACTTTCTGGCACCCTGCGCACGGCCAGTTGCACAGCCCCTCTGTTGGTTGCCCGTACAGAACTTTCAAGCAATAATTGCAACACAAAGAGCAGATGCACAGCATCGCCCCTATAGTTTTGGGATAGATGCGGCGGCATAAACCACGAAAGGGCAATATTTTTGCTGTCTGCTAAGGGGGAGACGCTGTCATGCGCTTGGCGTAGAAGGCCTTGCAGTTCAAAAATATCTTCACTCATGGCCATGGGGGTAGCACCGCTTCTTTCTTTAGTGGGTGCGCTAAGGACATTTGATATGTCACGCACTACAGAGCCAAGCGAGGCCACATATTCTTGCACTGCGGCAGGCAGGGCGCAAGACTCAAGAGCCATTACATCACGCATTAGCTGGTCAACAGGCCAGCGCAAGTGTTCTTCAAGGCTTGTGTCGGCACTATCACTCTTTGATTTTTTGTTATCTTGTGCTTCGTCAATGGCAACTATGCGCAAGTTCGGATCATCCAAGAGGGCGTCACCTTGCTCTGTATGTTCCGTATGTTCTGTGTCTGTGGACATATTAAGGTCGGGTATGCTTTCACTTGCCTTGGTGCGAGTATTTTTATTAACGGCTTTGGCCATTTCTTGCACATATTCATGAGGCGTTGTGGTGCCCGCAATAATAAGTGTGCCTAAGGCAATGCCCCATAAGGGTAGAGTTTCTAGTATTGAAAGGGGTAAAAAGTGTGGCTCTTGTAGGCCCACAACTGCTAAGGCTGTGCATATGGGCGGAAATAGCGTGCCTAGTAAAAAGCGTCTCGCACCAGGAAGTCCGCTCAGCCATGCCCCTAGGGTTGTGGGTACAAATAAAACAGTAAGCAAGGGCCAAAGGGCAAGATAGCGCACAGTCCACGCATAGCCTGGGACGAGCGGCACCAAAGCCACCACTACACCCACAAAGCTTAAAAATACATATTGCGCGTCAATTATGCGTGAGAACATCTTACTGCGCATAAGATGCCTAGCCACATGTGGAAATAAAATTAACGCAACACCTGGGGCCAATACTGCCGCCATATCATTCAATGCAATATAGCCTTTGGCAGTGGGGGGAATGCCCCAAATAGTGTAAAATAGTACCACCGCTGTGTATAAGCTTGCCCAAATACGCCATTGACCCCTTTCTGTAAGGCCACGCAAAAGGCAAAGCAACATGACCACACCAAGGGCAACAATAATGGCAGGTGTTGCTAGGCGTTCAAGGGAAGTTGCGGCATTGTGTGGTGTGCGCAACATGGGTGAAAACCAAAGCCCTGGCATACCTTCCATGCGTATATACACTGTTGTTGGTGTTGACCTTGCCTCAGGCATAAGGAATACCGATTGCTGAGTGGGGGTGTATTCTTGCCACTCTGCGGTATCGGTGAGCATATTGTATTTGGGGGCATATAGTGTGGGGGTTGCTGGTATGTCATCGCCCATGTCTAGGAGCAAGGTTCGTGGTGGGGTGCGGGGGTCACGCTCTGCAAGGATAAAGCGTAACCACACAGTGCCGCTTTCATGCGGAATGTTATTTAAATCAAGTGGATGAAAGCGGCCTTGTATGTCTTCTTTTTGAATATCTTCAATGGTAAGAGTGCCTTCGGGGTTAACAATCCAGTCAAAATGCCCAAGCATAGACATGGAGCTTTGCTCAATATTGGCAGGCACACGCTCTGCGGCAAGGCTAGGAGATGCTAATATTAAACCAAAAAACAACAATATAGTTAAATATTGATATGTAACAAATCCTTTCCTTGGCATTGATATCTCCTGTTGCTAAATGAAAATGCAAGCTATGGGCGTAGCTCGTTTATCATATCTTTTAACGATTGACCATTGGGAGCCTTAGCTTGTGGGTCAACACGCAAGAGTTGTTCCCATTTTTCTATGGCTTCACTCTTACGCCCAAGGTCATAGTACAATATAATTCCTGCATTAAAAAGTGAATTTTTATGCGTGGGGTTGATGCTAGTAGCCTTGCTGTAGGACTCAAGGGCAAGCTCAAACTGCCCAAGTTCCCTATACATTGTTCCACGGTCGGTTAATACGTTCGCATTTTTGGGGTCTAATTCTAGGGCCTTGGTATATGCTTTTACAGATTCGGTGGCATTGCCAGCATCATAGTATAAATTGCCAAGTGTTACCCAAGCTTTAGTGTTTTGGGGGTCATTTTTTGTGGCTACGAGGGCTTTGTCAATTTCCTGATGTAATTTTTCATGTTGGGCATCCATGTTACCACTTTCGCTATTGGTGGGGGTGGAAAAACTACCAAAGCTTGGGATTAAAGTACCCATATATAAACCAAAAACTAAAGCTGCTATTACAGACACTACAAGTGTTGAGCGGCGTACATATTGGGTGTTATCATCATTATTTTTAGCCATACTATACTCCTTTATTGTGTTTTAGTAGCTTTTGCTTTTTCAAGCTCGGCACGGACAACATTTTTTAATTCATCATTGGCATTGGGGTCACTTAGGGCTTTTTCAAACTCTGCAATGCCTTTTTCAAGATTTTTAAAGTGGTAAATGTGTATAATACCAATGCTATAACGAGCAGAGGCATTTTCACTAAGGGCTACAACTTGCTCAAAAGACTTAAGAGCTTCGTCATGTTTGCCTGAATTATAGAGTACGATGCCATGTAGATAATGGCCCTGTGCATTTTTAGGTGCAAGTTCGATTAAGCGATGTATAAAATTTTCAGCAGCGTTTAATTCACCGCTTTCTATAAGCCGCTCTGATAAGTGAATAAGTGTTGGAATGTCATTGGGGCTATCCTTCAACTTTTGCATAAGGTTGCCCACCTCAGGTGACATGCCCCCGCCGCCCATGGGTTCGGCGTCCATGCCGCCCGAATCGGCTTGCGTTGGTGCAGAACCTCTGGTTTGTCTTACAAGGTCAGGGTCGCTTATGCGTTTCATAAAGGACGCACCGAGCATAACCACAATACCAACCGCCATACAGATTAAGACAACTTTTTTATTCATTCTCAAGAGCCTCCTTTAGGTGTAGGCGTTGTTCAATATTTTTTTGCACTCGGCCCAAAAAGAAAATATATGCACCAATGCCTAGCCACACGGCAACATTAGCACTCATAAGCCAGTAGATACTATCCATATAAACTCCTTACTCTGTGAGTAAATTTTCTAGTGCTTGGGTTTGTTCTAATTGTTTTTTTCTTATATACACAAGGCTTGACCAAATTAAGCCAAAGCCAAAAAGGCACACAAAAACAGTGGTTTTCATGTCAGCATCAAGCCCGCCGCCCTTGGAGGCAAATACCGCAGGGTGGATTGAACGCCAAAGCCTTGCTGATAAAAATACCAGTGGCACATCAATAAAGGCAATAATGCCAACTACTGCACGCACGGTGGCGTTGCGCTCTGGTGGCATGTCTAGTCCACGTAGGATTAAATAACCCATATATACAAACCACATAATAAGGGCTGTGGTTAGGCGTGGGTCCCACGTCCACCAAACGCCCCATGAGTGCCTTGCCCAAATGGAGCCAGTGACAATGGCAAGGCCACTGCATAAAACGCCTACCTCTGCGGCGGCAAGGGCGAGAGCGTCCCACGATTTTTTGCGGGTGCGCAAATAGGCAATGGAGGCCACAAAGGTCACAAAAAAGCTCATAAAAGCCCACCATGCCAAGGGTAAGTGGATATAAAAAATCTTTTGCACGATACCCATGACAGCCTCAGTGGGTGCATATACAAAGATAAACCATTGGCATATGGCCATGGCAAGGCCGCATAAAAGGGTAATCATTTTCATTATTTTTGGCATTTAATCCTCGCTTGCATATATGTAGCCAAAAAGAAAAAGTCCTGCACCTAGAAAGAGTGCGTCAAAGGCAAGGGCTATGCCAAACCAAGAGCCAATGCCCTCGGGTAGGCTATCACTAAAGGCACCTGCACCAATTCTAATCCCCGCTAAAAGTAGCGGTATTAAAAGCGGAAAAAGCACAATGCTAAGCAGTGATTCCCTTGCGGCTTGGCCTTGGGCCAGTGCCCCTAGGAGCGAGCCAAGGGCCGCCATACCTATGTCCACAACAATAATAATAAATAAAGCTTCTAGCCAAAGTGGTGAAATGCTTTGCCCAAGAAAAACAATGGTCGCAGGCAAAAATACCACTTGGGCTATTAATATTAACAATAATCCAGCAAGGCCCTTGCTTATCCACACCACTTGAATGGGGTGTGGCATTAGCAAAAGCCCTTGGCGGGCGTTATTCATTTCCTCAATGCCATAGAGCATATTAAAAACAAGTACTTGGCAAAAAGCAGAAGCAAGCCAAAATACAGCCGCCGCCCCTTGTGGGGGCATAATGCTGCCTATCTCTTGGGAGAGGCTAAAAACAAATAATAGCAAAAGCCCAAGTAATAAGGCCTGCACAAGGCCACTGCCACGGGTGAGCGTTAGGCAAATATCTTTTTTCACCAAGGCCAT
>CAYJNE010000022.1:10593-13953 GCA_964371345.1 uncultured Desulfovibrionaceae bacterium
TTGCCCCAGTTGCCCCAGTTGCTTAGGTGGGCCGTCATAGTTAAGGCGGCCTTTTTCTAATTGTAATAGCCTGTCGGCAAGGGGTGCATCGGTGGCTATGTCATGGCTAATCCAAACAATACCTGCCCCTTTGTCACGGGCATTTGTTACTTCGCTGCGCAAAAGACTTGCCGAGGCCACATCAAGACCTGTGCAGGGTTCATCGAGAAGCCACAACTTGGGCTCAATGAGCAACACCCTTGCTAAATTAAGCCTTTGGGCCATGCCACGGGAAAATACCCTTGCTTTTTCATGGGCGAAATTAGCTAAATCTACCCGCTCAAGAATGCTCATGAGTTTTTGCTCTTGAGCGGGGCGGCCATAAAGTTCACCCCAAAAGCGTAAGTTTTCTAGGGCCGTTAAACCAGCATATAAGAAAGTACTATGCCCAAGGTAGCCAATGTCCTGCTCGTCCACATGGCAATGTATTTGCCCTGCACTGGGCTTAGCAAGGCCTGCCATGATACTAAGCAAGGTGGACTTGCCCGCACCATTGGCCCCCATGAGCAGTGTGAGGCTATTTTCGGCAATATCAAAGCTTACATTTTTAAAAATGCAACGATTGCCAAAGAATTTTGCGACATTTTGTACTTCTAAAAGCATTGTTTTATAATTTAGTCCTTAGTACATGAATAAATTAGCGCGTTTTGAGGGGGTTTGGGGGAACTTTTTGGCGCAAGCAAAAGTTCCCCCAAAAAATTATACATTCTCAATAGATTTGCGCCTTCCTAAACCTAGGATTGGGAATAAACACATAAGCACCCCCCCAATCCACATCCAGTTAACTAACGGGTGGATGCTCACTCGTAAGGTTACTCTGGAGTCTTTGTCAATGCCTAAGAATGAAGCATATATTTCATCCCCAAGGCCAAAAATGGTTGCGGCTTCATAAAAATGCTGGTTGCCAAATTTAGTATAAAGGCGCAACTGCGGGGTAATCATGCCCACTACTTTGTCACCCTTGGTGACGTTTAATTGCGCTTCCAAGTATTCAAAACCAGGTTTTTCGCCATCGGCAATTTTATCAAGGGTTAGGGTATATGCACCTAAGACTGCGTATTCGCCTTCGGCTATTTGTACGTCACCTTCAAGCTTATAGGGGCCTGAAAAAGCAACACCAATAACCACTAAAATAAGGCCAATGTGAACGCCAAAGGCGGCAATGGTATTTTTTTGTGCCCGTATGGCTTTATCCATAAATAATAGACCAATGGACACAATGCCAGCCACAGAAGCGCAAGTGGCAATAAAGGCTGTGGGAACACGATAATCGGCAAACCATAGCCCTATGCCAGTGACGATGAAGGCAGCGGAAACTATGAGTATTTTTTTCATGTCTCGCACGCCGCCATTCCAGCCAAGCCAAGGACAAAAAGCTAAGACAACGCTAATCAAAGCGAAAAGCGGCAAGCAAACTCGGTTATAGAATGCGGCTTCCAAGCCTTGAGACTGAGCGGAAAAGAGCAAGCTGATAATGGGCCAAAGGGTTGCAATACAGATGATAACGGAGAGCATGAGCAGTACCCACGCTGTGACCACGAGCATACCTTCACGGCTATCAATGCCAGCAAGACCTTTGCGGGTATTTTGCCCAAAAAAGGCAATCCAAGCACAAAGAGCTGTAGAGGCTATGATGAATATAAGTAAGGGAGTGCCAACGCCGCCGTCACCAAATGCATGTACTGAATTAATAACGCCACTGCGCACAAGGTAGGTGGCAAAGAAGGCCGAAATGGTTGTTAGGGCCATGAGGAAAACGTTAGTGCGTCCAAGTTTTTTGCGGCGGCTTTCGATAATTGTGGTGTGTATGGCCGCAGTGCCAATGAGCCACGGGATAAGTGAAGCATTTTCCACTGGGTCCCATGCCCAATAGCCGCCCCAACCAAGTTCCATATAGGCCCACCACGCACCAAGAATAATCCCAGCGGTTAGGAAAAGCCAAGCCAATAAAGTAAATGGCCTTGCTACATCAATCCAAGAGCTTTCTTCTTCGCCCTTGGCGGAAAGGCTTTGAGCAAGTGCTAAACAGCCAGGAATAACAAAACCGCCATAACCCCAGAATAGTAAGGGTGGGTGGAAGATCATGCCTGGATTTTGTAAAAGTGGGTTTAGGCCATTGCCGTCACCTGGTACTGGTGTTTGCATGATGAAGGGGTTGCTCCAAGCAGTGAGCAAGAGGGCAAAAAAGCCCATGATGCTTAGGAAAAATAGCCAAAACCAAAGGCGTGTGGTTTCAGTTAAATTTTTATAGGCTGGAGTAAAGAGGAAGAATAATCCGCACAGGGCTACAGATAGGGCCCAAAAGAGCAAGGATCCAGCTTGTCCTGCCCAAAATGCTGTTAGGCGGTAGAAAATGGGCAAAACACGGTCGGTGTAACTTGCTACATATACTAATGAAAAGTCATTCCAATATAGAGCGTGTAAAAGTAGGGCAGAGGCAAGTACTAATGCACCAGTCATGATTACTTGCGCCATTTCTACGATTTTAATTGCGCTGGTTCGCCCTTGGTAGAGTTGTAGGGTAGCAAATGCAGCACCGCCAAGACAGCAAAAAAGTGCTAACATGAGCATACCATAAGCAAAAAAGTACATGGATACTCCAAATATTAAGTGTTTGAATTAAGTGAGAAGGGCTAGCCCCTAACCTTGTTGCCGATTTTCCTTTTGATACTTGGATGGACATTTGGTCATTAAGGTTTTGGCTGCAAATTCGCCTTCACCGTTAAGACCACCTTCCACAATAACCTCAGCTCCTGCCTTAAAGGTATCAGGCACGGCGCCATGATAGCGCACAACTAAGGCTTGGGAGGTATTGTCCTTATCCACCAAGCGGAAAACCACCCCAGGGCCTTGCTCCATACGATGCAAGTCCTCGGCGGCAACAGTACCAAAAAGCCGTGCGGCTTTGAGTTTTTCACTCTCAACAGCTAAGGCTTCTGATACATTTAGGAAATAGACACTATTTTCTGTGAGCCCAGAATAGACAAGATAACCAGCTCCGCTTAAGAATAGGAGCAAGGCTACAACATACATGGGCGTAGATTTTTTCTTTTTCATAAAAATCCTACTATTAGGCCGTCATGTGAAGGCCTAGTGTTTCCGCTTGTGTGCGTAATAAAATCACGGCATAAAATATATATTTTATGCACTCTGTCCTGCGGCGGCCTTGCGTCTTGTTCTTGCAAGGTCACGTAAATCAGCCACTGGGTCGCTTTCATCCACGATTTCGCGGCCCAATATCTCCTCTAGCACATCCTCAAGGGAAACCACACCCGCCAAACCGCCGTATTCATCCAGTACGACAAAAAGGTGAGTGCGAGA
>CAYJNE010000023.1:0-8395 GCA_964371345.1 uncultured Desulfovibrionaceae bacterium
CTGTTATGCTTCACTGGTTAAACAGCAGGAGACAAGAACATGAAAAAACAAATACTTATAGTTTTAATGGCTTGTGTATACGCCATTTTTAGCCCCCATATGGCCCAAGCTGAAAAAGCCACTGGTTTCTTACAAGAAGCTGTGGAGCGTGGCACTTTGCGAGTGGGTATATCCTCATTCATCCCGTGGGCCATGCAAGATAAAACTGGCAAATACATTGGCTTTGAAATAGACGTTGCAACCCGCCTAGCTAAAGACTTTGGCCTTGAGCTTGAGCTTTTGCCTACCCGCTGGTCTGGCATTATCCCCGCCTTACTTACTGGAAAATTTGATATTATTATTTGCGGGCTTACCAGCACACCAGAACGTAGCTTAAGGGTAAATTTCACCATTCCTTACGATTATACAAGCATAGAAGCCGTGGGGCGCAAAGACAAACTTGACAGCATTACAAGATTTGAGCCACTAAATAATGCAGAAACCATAGTTGCTGTGCGTACGGGAACCACCGCCGCCACTGCCGCAAAGCTTGTATTACCCAAGGCCACCATACGCTATTTTGATGAAGAAGCCCCCGCCATACAAGAAATGATTGCTGGACGTGCCCATGTAGTTTTTGGAGCATCCCCGCTGGGTAGCTTTGAAGTATTGCGCAACCCCACCCTTTTGCGCCACGTATCTGAAGAAGAAATATATCCACAACCCATCAGCATGGCCATACGCAAGGGCGATATAGACAGCCTAAACGCCATTGATGCATGGATTCGCACAGCAGAAGCCGAAGGCTGGCTTAAGGAACGCCGCAACTACTGGTTCAAAACCAAGGAATGGCAAAAACTGCTAGACTAATTTATAGCTACTAATACATACCACAAAGAGCAGCTTGAACACAAGCTGCTCTTTTTATTTGCAAAAAATAAATCCTCAAACACTACTTGCATATATCTTGAAATATTGATATATGCATCAAGCTTTCCTGATGCATGGCATTATTTAAGCTTTAACACACTATAACAATTAAATATTACACAAAATAAAAATATGATGCCCACACTAACATATTTTAAGGCCTTGGCAGATGAAACTCGCCTACGCCTTTTGAACATACTTTACCAGCATGAACTTTCGGTTAATGAACTGGTAAGCATCTTAAATATGGGGCAATCACGCATATCTAGGCATTTAAAAATCATGTCTGAGGCTGGCCTTTTGCAATGGCGCAGGGACGGCCTATGGGTTTTTTATAGTGCCAGCACATCTGGTCAGGACGCACATTTTCTAAAAAGTATTATGCCGCATATGGACGGCGCACACATACAGCAAGACCTCAGTGCGGCTTTACGTTGCATTGAAGAAAGGAGCCTTAAAACTCGCCAATTTTTTAATGAAATTGCAGAGGATTGGGACGCACTAAGCAATGAAATTTTAGGTGATTTTGATTTATCCAAGGCAGTGCAAAACGCCATGCCAAAGCCTTGCAAGCTTGCCGTAGACCTTGGCTGTGGCACGGGGTCAGTGCTTGAAAAAATCATCCCCCTAGCTGAGGGTGTTGTGGGCGTTGACGGCAGTGCCAGTATGCTTGAAATGGCAAAGCGGCGTTTTGATCCAGAGCATATGGATAGAAAAAATCCCAAAGTATCCTTGCGCATAGGTGAGCTTGACCATTTGCCATTACGAGATGCCGAAGCAGATTTTGCATGTATCAACTTGGTTTTGCATCATCTATCAAACCCATTAGACGTTCTGCAAGAGGTCAAGCGTGTGCTCAGTACCAAGGGGCGTTTGCTCATTACAGATTTTGACAAGCATGACCTTGAGGATATGCGCACCAAGTACGGCGACCGCTGGCTTGGTTTCACACCAGAAATGTTAACTAGCCTTGTGCGTGATGCAGGCTTTAACCTCGTTAGCATTGAACGTAAAAACATTGAAAAAGAGCTAGGCCTTTTATTGGTTCTGGCCGAAAAATAACCAAAGGAGAACACCATGAGCCAAGCTCAAGCACTTGATCTTTCACTTGATTACAAAGTGGCAGATATGTCCCAAGCCGATTTTGGTAAAAAAGAAATGCAACTTTCCGAGCGTGAAATGCCAGGACTTATGCAATGCATTGCAAAATATGGCAAAGAACAACCCCTAAAGGGCCTAAAAGTCACAGGCTCCTTGCATATGACCATTCAAACTGCCATGCTTATTAAAACCCTTTATGAGCTTGGTGCGGATATTCGCTGGGCATCTTGTAATATTTTTTCAACTCAAGACCATGCCGCCGCCGCCATTGCCGAGCTTGGCTATGCAAAGGTATTTGCTTGGAAGGGCGAAACCCTTGAGGAATACTGGTGGTGCACAGAAATGGCCCTCACTTGGCCTGACGGTAGCGGCCCAGACCTCATCGTAGATGACGGCGGAGACGCAACCCTTATGATTCACGAAGGTGTTAAGGTTGAAAAAGACCCAAGCCTACTTGATAAAAAGTATGATAACAAAGAATTCCAAATTATTATGGATCGCCTTGCCCTTACTTGTAAAAATGGCGGTGACCACTGGCAAAAAATAAGTACCAAAATCAAGGGTGTTTCTGAAGAAACCACCACTGGTGTGCACAGACTTTACCAACTTGCTGAAGAAGGCAAGCTACTTTTTCCTGCCATTAACGTTAATGATTCCGTTACCAAATCTAAATTTGACAACCTCTATGGCTGCCGCGAGTCCTTAGCTGACGGCATTAAGCGTGCCACAGACGTCATGGTGGCTGGCAAGGTTGTTGTTATTGCTGGTTATGGTGATGTGGGCAAGGGTTGCGCTCAATCCATGCGTGGCTTTGGCGCCCGTGTGCTTGTAACAGAAATTGACCCCATTTGCGCACTTCAAGCCGCCATGGAAGGTTATGAAGTCACCACCATGGAAGAAGCCGTTAAAGAAGCTGATATAGTAGTTACAGCCACTGGCAACTATCATGTGGTCACTGGTGCGCATATGGAAGCCATGAAGGATGAGGCTATCATCTGCAATATTGGTCACTTTGATAATGAAATTGAAATGAGCTACTTGGAAAACACTTCTGGCGTTACTTGCCTAAACATCAAGCCGCAAGTGGATAAATGGACATTAAAATCTGGCCGCTCCATTGTGGTTTTGGCTGAAGGCCGTTTAGTCAACCTTGGTTGTGCCACTGGCCACCCAAGTTTTGTTATGTCCAATAGCTTCACCAATCAGGTATTGGCACAAATTCGCCTTGCCACAGATAAAACCCTTGAAAATCAGGTTTATATACTACCCAAAGACCTTGATGAAGAAGTAGCAAGATTACACCTTGAACGCATTGGTGCAACGCTTACCAAGCTCACCAAAGAACAAGCTGACTACATCGGCGTTAAAGTTGAAGGCCCATACAAAGCCGAGCATTATAGATATTAGAATGAATATAAAAAGGGCTTGTACCAAAGAACAAGCCCTTTCAGAGTATTAGGAAAATTTTCTGGGGGAAAACCTTTTGTGAACAAAAGGTTCTTCCCCCAGACCCCCTTTCCAAAAAACTTTAACAGCGCCAATATGCTATCTTTGAAAAATAGTTTTTGCCGCAACGAAATTTAAATTCATATAAAAAGGGCTTGTACAGAAGTACAAGCCCTTTTTTTAGTCTAAACCATTTATGTAGTTAATTTAATTACATCTACAGATCAGAAAATTTAACTTTCCTGTATTTTATTTTGTACAAGCACAAGTACTATTAGAGGTTGATGTACAATTGCAAGGGTTTGCATTCTCTGCTTGGCAGTGGCAGTCACTTCCTGGCACACTAGTACAAGCGCACGCAGCTCCAGCAACGCAACCAATGCACTTAACACCCTTTCTTTTTTGAATAACTATATATCCTATGGCTCCAATTAAAATTGCAGAAATTATTGCCCAGATTATAAAATCATTCATAGTCTCACCTCAGTTATTTAAGCGTGAAGGACATATGCCCTTCACGCTTTTATGCAATTATGCAGTAGCTGCTTTATAGTTTTGGGTAGATATATCGTTACCCTTCTTTAATAGGTAGGCAAGCAAGCCAAACAAAGCCGCAACCACAATAAGACCAGGAATGAAGCCCGTGCCCACTGTACCAAGAGTCATAAGCGTGCCAATTTGATATATTAAAAATGCTACCACGAAGGCAGTGCCAAATTGCAAGCCAATGCCAGCAAAGAGCCATTTTTTATTTTCTATTTCAGCATTCATGGCACCAATGGCCGCAAAGCATGGCGGAGTAAATAAATTAAACATTAAATACGCAAGGGCTGCCACTTGAGTGAGACCCATTGTTTCAGCAACAGTGGTTGCACCTTCAATAAGGGCAAGTTCTTCAGTATCAATAAAGTTTGTAATGCCATAAACCACTGCCAAGGTACCAACTACGTTTTCCTTAGCAATAAAGCCAGTTATGGCTGCGGCGGCCAATTGCCATGCACCAAAACCAAGGGGCAAAAGCAAGAAAGCAAACGGGCTTGCAAGGGAAGCAAGAATACTTGTAGCC
Source organism: uncultured Desulfovibrionaceae bacterium (assembly GCA_964371345.1). GTDB lineage: Bacteria > Desulfobacterota > Desulfovibrionia > Desulfovibrionales > Desulfovibrionaceae > CAYJAD01. The sequence continues at coordinate 4,523 of CAYJNE010000023.1, forward strand.
TCAGCACCCTCTGCCACCACATTAAATGACCAATCGAAGGTTTGCATAATTTGCACAGCGGCATTGCACACCAATATAATCGTAGCCGCCTTAATAATAAAGGCTTTACCACGAGAAAGCATGGACATTGTAGCCCGCCATAAATTAGGGAATTGGTACTCAGGAAGCTCCATAATAAAAAATGATTGAGCATCCCTATGCCCAGAAATGCGTTGAATTATGAAAGCACCAAAAATAATTAAACCAATGCCCATGAAGTACATGGATGTACCCACCCACGGGTCATCAGCAAAAAATACGCCTGCAAATAGAGCAATTACTGGAAGTTTGGCCCCACAAGGCATAAATGGGGTCAGCATGGCAGTGGTTCTGCGTTGGCGTTCGTTTCTAATAGTACGAGTTGCCATAACACCTGGGATTGCGCAACCAGTACCAATGACCATAGGAATAATGGACTTTCCAGAAAGGCCCACGAACTTCAAATATCTATCCATAACCACGGCTACGCGCGCCATATAGCCGCAATCTTCCAAAAGAGCTAATAGGAAGAACATAACCATAATTAACGGCAAGAAGCCAACAACTGCACCCACGCCACCAATAATGCCGTCTAGCAACAACGCCTTGGCAAGAGGGGAAGCCCCTTCGCCCATGACGCCGCCAGCCCATTCATTAAAGGCATCAATATAACCCACAAGAAAATCAGCTATAAATGTACCCAAAGTGGTTTGGGAAATGTAAAACACAGCCCACATCACAAGGGCAAAAATGGGAATGCCCAAATATTTATTAGCTAAAATTTGATCAGCCGCATCTTGCATAGACTGCTTATTGCTTGCAATTTTGCGTGTTTCAACGGCACTTACAATGGAGTTTACAAAATCATAACGCTTAAGGTCATATGCCTTTGCATCTTCCGAATTCAATATTTTAGCATTTTCTTGAGTGAAAGGAGCTTTTTGTGCTTGCCCTTTAGCAGCAACAACGGCTGCCATAAGTTCTTTTAAACCATTGTCACCAGCATTTATGGCAGTGGTAGGCACAACGGGGCAACCCAAGGTTTCAGAAAGCTTTTGTATATCAATGGAAATTTCTTTCTTGGCATTGAGATCACTTTTATTGAGGGCCACGATTACAGGCACACCCACTTCCAAAAGCTGAGTTGTGAAGAAAAGGCTACGGCTTAAATTTGTAGCATCAACAATATTAATGATAGCTTCTGGGTTTTCGTCCTGAACAAATTGACGCGTAATGTTTTCTTCTGAAGTAAAGGGCGACATAGAATATGCACCAGGCAAATCCACAGCAACTAGGGCTTCAGATCCGCTCAGAAGATTTTGTTTAATTTTTCCTTCTTTCTTTTCCACAGTAACGCCGGCCCAGTTGCCGACCTTTTCTATTTTACCCGTAATAGCGTTAAACAGTGTTGTTTTACCGCTATTTGGGTTTCCTGCAAGCGCAATTCTCATATTTTTCTCCAAATTATGACTAATTAATATAAATGGCGTTGGCTAAACCTTCATCAATACTATATCTTGCATCCTTAATAATAATAACAAGATTTTGGTTAAGCCTTGACACAATGGTTACTTGCTGGTTTTCGTAACAGCCCAAGGAAAATAAAAATTTTTTCATCTCCTCATCACCCGAGGTTTCGATGGTTTTGATTGTATACTCGGTATTAACTTCACCTTGAGCTAGTGTCCTTGCCATTCTATATCCTTTTATATTTTAAATATATACAAAAAAATCCTCTAACACAATGCATGAACCCGCCCAGATATTAAGCACAATGATTTTGACTGTCAATATTATTTTTATTTTTATCTGACTTCTTTATGTATATATTCAATATTAAAAGATAAAAAAAATTTAACTACGCGAAAAAATTTAATATATTTCCACAAGCAATGGTTAATATATTAAGACATTCCTTAGAAACTTACAACGACACCAACTTCATAACCGTCCGAAAATACAAGCGGTAAAAAAAATTATACATTTTTAAAAAAGACATTGACAATCATTTTCACTTTCATTAAACATATATCTGCATGACCCATCCTTCCATATATTGCCCGGGATATGTGGCGTAGTACCTGAAAATTAAACCACATCCGGGCTATATATATGGCATGAGACGTTTTTAACTAAGCAAAAGCTTAAAAGTAAATGTTTGCTTTTAAGCATAACAAGCAAAACGGAGGAAGCTATGAAGAAAAAATTATTAACCCTTGCCCTTGCTGCAGGCCTTGTTTGGGGCTGCGTAACTGAGGCAAAAGCCATTGAGTTCAAAGCATCTGGCGAATGGCTCATGGGCTTTGGCGCTGTAGACAAAAGTTTTCAAACTAACAAAAATGGTCCAAAAAGCGACGACACTTTCCAAGCTGTACAGCGTATCCGCTTGCAGTTGGACGCCGTTGCCAATGAGTATCTATCAGGTACATTCCAAATTGAAATTGGCGACACCAAATGGGGTAGCAATGCCGACAATGGTGGCGGCGCACTTGGTGCTGACCAAACCATTATTGAGGTAATGAGTGCTTACCTTGATTGGTACGTACCAAACACCGAATTGCAATTCCGCATGGGTATTTTTGGCGCAGCCCTACCTAACGCTGCTGGTGGCGCCGCCATTATTGATGAACAAGTAGCTGGTGTTGTTGCCAACTGGGCCATTAACGACATGGCAAGTGTTACCGCCATGTGGCTACGCCCATTTAATGACAACTATAATGCTGATAGCAATGTGCCTAACAAAGCTGATAATTTCTCAAACTACCTTGACAACGTGGATTTATTTGCGCTTGCCGTACCTCTAAAGTTTGACGGATTTGAAGTTACACCTTGGGCTCTTTATGGTGCAGTTGGGCAAAACCACCTATATGCTGACGGAAATATGTCTACCCCTGTTGCGGGTGGATTACTTCCAGTGGGCTTTGCTGGTGGAGCTGCTGGCATGAAAAGAGAAAACGCCTATGGTTCACTATTCTTTGCGGGCCTTCCCATAATCGTTTCTGCCGCAGACCCTTGGAATATCGAATTTGATATTAACTATGGTTCTATGACTGGCTTTGATGACTATGCCATAACCCCTAATGGTGGAGTAGCAGAACAAGCTGGCTCCAACCGCGCTGGTTGGGTAGTAAAAGCCCTTGTTGAATATCAATTAGATTGGGGCCGTCCTGGTCTATTTGCTTGGTACGGATCAGGCGATGACGATGACGTAGAAAACGGCTCTGAACGTATGCCATTCATTTCTCCAGCTGGTAACTTTACCTCTTTCGGTTTTGACGGCTACGGCTGGGGTGGCATGGGTGAATCTGGCCTACTTGGCAACCACTATGACGGTACATGGGGTATTGGTTTGCAATTATCTGAGTTCTCCTTTGTGGAAGACCTAAGCCACACCCTACGTGTAGCCTACATCGGTGGTACCAACAGCACTGGTATGATGAAATACGTTGGTTCTGGCTATACAGGCGACAACGCCACCTACCTAACCACTCAAGACTACCTCGTAGAAATCAACTTTGACAGCGTTTACAGCATTTATGAAAACTTAAACGCTATCTTTGAAATTGGTTACATCATTAATGGTTTTGACACTGATGAATGGAACAAAAAAGGTGTAAAGGATAACTTTGGCGGCAAACAAGACGCTTGGAAAGTTGACCTTATCTTTGAATACAGTTTCTAAGACATAAAACCTCAACTGTTCCTGTCGGAACATAATCTGGGAGCGGCAAAAGCCGCTCCCTTTTATTTTAAAACCACTATAGGAGCACGATCCATGTACTTCGCTCTTGTCATTCCGAGCCGACCCGAAGGATGAGGGGCGAGCGTGGGAATCCATGCTTTTTTCCCTTTGCC
>CAYJNE010000023.1:8495-13876 GCA_964371345.1 uncultured Desulfovibrionaceae bacterium
CCTTGCTTTAATAGAGTAAGCAAGGTTTCTTTATCCAAAACTTCGGCGTCATATTCTAGCAAGAGAGAACCAGTCCGTGGATTATGCTTAAGGTTTTCTACCCCAGGTATATTTTGTAAAAGCTCTTGTATTTGCTCCACAATTTGAGCATCCTTAAATATGGGGTGGCGCACACGCACTCGGCCGTCCACAAAAGATGTTACATAGTTCTCAATCATGCTTTACTCCGTAACTGGCTCCATAGCAGGGGTTAAATGTTTTACGGGCACAAGTGGGCGCATGGCATTAACCGTAACACCCACAGTGGTGGCATTGTGCAACACGGCAGAAACGGTGGGCGACATAACACCCAACAATCCTGAACCTAAATAAACAGAATTAAGGCCAATATTCCAAACAAAATTTGAATGGATGCGCTTTAGCACTCTTTGCCCAAGCTGCCTTGCTACAATTAGTCCCTCAAGGGAACTATGGGTTAAGACCACATCTGCCACTTCTTGGGCAAGGTCTGTACCGTCACGCAGGCTCACGCCCACATCAGCTAAGGAAAGGGCTGGCGCATCATTCATGCCGTCACCAACCATTATGACCTTAGCCCCTTCAGCTTGAATTTTTTCAATAATTTCAGCTTTATTTACTGGTAATATTCTAGCATAAAATTCTTTAATTCCAAGGCGACTTGCTATATTTTGGGCTGAGCGTTCCTCATCACCAGTAATCATAACAACACGCTTAATACCCGTTGCATAAAGAGCGGAAATCACGTCTGCAGCCTCTTCACGCACCATATCTTCAATGACAATAAGGCCCGCAATCTTGGCATCCATCGCCAAATAAAGCAGTGAATAACCTTCTGAAAGTAGCTGATTAGCCTCTTGTTCCAAAGGCCCAAGCTCTACACTTTCATCTTCACAAATATAATGCCTACTGCCTAACAAAACTCGCTTTTCACGCCAACGGCTAGCAATGCCGTGCGCAACAATATATTCAACTTCGCTGTGTTCTTCCCTATGTTTAAGCCCTTCTTCATCAGCCTTTTGCACCACGGCACGGGCTACAGGGTGAGGGAAATGCTCCTCAAGGCAAGCCGCAAGGCGAAGTACTTCCCTTTCTGAAAGCTCACCATTAGCCACAACCTTAGCTACGCGAGGTTTGGCTTGAGTTAAAGTTCCAGTTTTATCAAATACAACAGTATCAGCCTCGGCAAGGCCCTCTAAAAATACGCCACCCTTAATAAGTACACCACGACTTGCCCCTTCACGCATGGCCGCCAAAATAGCAAGCGGTGTTGCAAGGCGCAAAGCACAAGAATAGTCCACAAGCAATACCGAGGCCGCACGCATGGGGTTGCGAGTGATAAACCAAACAAGAGCAGAAAGTAAGAATGTAAAAGGCACAGCCAAATCAGCCATACGCATGGCCTTACCTTCAACTGAAGCTTTTAGATGTTGCGATTGTTCAATAAATTCAACAATTTTTTGCAGACGAGTTTCTGTGCCAATATGTGTTGGGCGAATAAATAATGTACCGTCTTCAACCACCGTACCCGCAAACACAGTACCCCCAGCCTTACGGAAAACCCCCTCAGGCTCGCCAGTCATGGAGGCTTGGTTAACAATGGCTTCACCCTCGGTAACAACCCCGTCCACCACAATAACGCTGCCAGAGCGTACTATTACTGTGTCATCCAAGGTCACTTGTTCGAGAGGAATGCGCACTTCTTCACCATCACGGTGCACCCAAACGGCGTCAATATCAAGACTTAAACTCTGCGCAAGGCTTGCACGAGACGTTTGTCTTGTCCACTCCTCCAGCGCATTGCCCATACCGAGCAAAAATGTAAGCATGCTAACGGTGCGAAAATCACGTCTGAATAAAGAAATCACAATGGCTGTGGCATCAAGCACATCTACATTAAGTTTACCCTGAAATAATGACTTAAGGCCTTGCCATATATAAGGAATAGACCTTTGCACAGCCCCAAAAACACGCACGGTCATGGGAATAAGCGGGCGCAAGACAACAAAGCGCATAATGGGCCAAGCAAAAAGCTTAGCCCCCGCACCAGAAACAGCTTTAACAACGCCCTTTTGCACGGGCGATAAAGTCATGTTTTTGGGCACGGGGGCATCATTAATATCTAAAGCCCTAAGTGCTTTTCCACGAGTTTGCAAATCTTCATACCAAAACAAGACACTGCCCGTTCTCGCATTTATTTGCAAATCAAGTATACCAGATAAACCCTCAAATGCACGCTGTATTTTTTTAACACTGCGCATACTCAAAGGCTCAGCCGCGCGCAAGCGCAGCCTACCGCTACTACCTATTACCTCATGGACAATGCTTAAATGCATGAAATTACTTCGCAGCTTCTTCTTTTTGTACTTTACGCTTTTCAGCAGAAGTTTGAGCCTCTGCCACTAAATCTTCCACATTTTCTTTCAAGGTTTCAACCTTACCCATAAATGCGTCTTTAGCATCCATACCACGGCTAATCAAACCAGCCGCAAAGGGGCGCACACCTTCATTACGAGAAACAGCAGTGGCACCAACAGCACCAACCACAACGCCACCAATAAATGTCAAAGCAAATTTTAAAAATCCGTTCATTTTTTCCTCCTTAACTGAACTGTTCTTAGTCTGATTTTGATAATACCCCAGACAACGGAGCTTGTAAAGCATCAAGGAAAAATAATATACTACTTATATTTCAAAGTATTGCATAAAAAATAACCTGCCAATTGAGTAAATTTGATTTTCATTATCACTAATAATCAACCCTGTCAACCTATTTTTAGATAAGCTTTAACTACCAGTAAGGTAACGCTCGCCTGTATCACAAATAAAGCTAACTATGGTCTTTCCTTGCATGTCCGTTTGGGCAGCCAATTGCAAAGCCGCACAAACATTGGCCCCAGAGGATATGCCACAGCTAATACCTTCCTTAATAAATAGCTCCTTACTCATGGCTATGGCGTCATCAGTTTTTATGGGCAAAATACCGTCTAAAATATCTCGGCGCAAGATTTTTGGTACAAAATTTGGCCCAATACCTTGAATACCGTGTTTTCCAGCCTTACCTTCAGAAAGCAAGGGCGACTCCTTAGGCTCAACGGCATATACTTTCAAGTGCGGCACACGTTCACGCAAAAAAAGCCCAGTGCCACTAACCGTCCCGCCAGAACCAGACCCCGCAACCAAAGCATGTATACCTTGCCCAAGTTTTGAAAATATCTCAGGCCCCGTACTATTATAATGGGCCTCCACCATGTGCGGATTGGCAAATTGATCCAAAATAAAAGAATTTTGTGTAGTTGCAACAATCTCCTCAGCCTTTTTAACAGCACCAGCCATACCCTCAGTAGCAGGTGTTAACACCACCTTAGCCCCATAAGATTGCATGGCTTTAACGCGCTCAACGGTCATGTTTTCAGGCATGGTAATAATTGCACGCACACCATAAACCGCCGCAGTCATGGCTAGGGCAATGCCCGTATTACCACTACTGGCCTCAATGAGTACACTTTGCTTGTTAAGCTTTTTTTCTGCAAAGTTTTTGCCTATGCTATAGGCAACCACCCTATCCTTAATAGATCCACCAGGATTGCGGCTTTCAACCTTTAACCAAATTTCACATGCATGCGGATTTAAGGCCCCAAGCTTCACAAAAGGCGTATTACCTACGGCAGATAAAATTGTATCTTGCATATATACCTCACAAATTCTTGATGCAAACCTAACACATCAACCACCAAAACAAAAGAGATGAAATGCACCAAGCAAATTTATAAAAATATTTTTCATTTTTTATAATTAGTTAGAAAATTATTTGCATTTAAACACTAAATTTGCACGAAAAGGGCTTTTTTTTATTTGATGCTTCTTATATAATGCTAGCACATCTATATAAGGAGTGTACTATGGCTGTAAATTATTCCCAAAAGGTCATGCGTAAACTTAAAAAAGTATGCGCACATCAACCAGAATTTATGCAAGCTGTTAAGGAAGTTGTTGACTCTCTCGGCCCACTATTTGACCGTGAGCCCAAATACCAACAGCACAACATTCTTGAGCGCATCACCGAGCCCGAAAGACAACTTATCTTCCGTGTAGCTTGGACTGATGATAAAAACCGCGTACAAGTTAACCGTGGCTACCGTGTCCAGTTTAACTCAGCCATTGGCCCATATAAGGGCGGTATACGCTTTCACCCAAGTGTTAACCAAAGCATCTTAAAATTCCTCGGCTTTGAGCAAATTTTCAAAAATAGCCTTTCTGGCCTTGCCATTGGCGGCGGTAAGGGCGGTAGCGACTTTGACCCCAAGGGCAAAAGCGACTACGAAGTCATGCGTTTTTGCCAAGCTTTCATGACCGAACTATCAAAAATCATTGGCAATACCATTGACGTACCCGCTGGCGACATTGGCGTTGGTGCTCGTGAAGTTGGCTATATGTTTGGTCAATATAAGCGTCTTACCTCAAAGTTTGACGGCGTACTCACAGGCAAAGGCCTACTTTGGGGCGGCTCCCTTGTGCGCACCGAAGCCACAGGCTATGGTTGCGTATACTTTGCAGAAAATATGCTAAACGCCATTGGTAAAGACATCAAAGGCACCACCGCTGCCGTATCTGGCTCTGGCAACGTGGCTATCTATACTATTGAAAAGCTTAACCAACTTGGTGCAAAAGCCGTTACCATTAGTGACTCTCGTGGTACCATTTATCAAAAATCAGGCATTAACCTTGAAGTTATGCGCCAAGTAAAAGAAGTTGAGCGTGCATCTCTCACCCGCTATGCAGAACTTTGTAAAGATGCCAAGTACATCCCCGCAAAAGATTACCCCAAAAACCAACACCCAGTATGGCATATGCCTTGCGATTTAGCCTTCCCTAGTGCTACCCAAAACGAACTCACTGGCGAAGATGCAAAAATACTCACCAAAAATGGCTGCTATCTAGTAAGCGAAGGCGCAAACATGCCTTCAACTCCAGAAGCCATTGAAGTATTTAAAGAAGCAAAAATAGCCTATGGCCCTGGTAAATGCGCAAACGCCGGCGGCGTTTCCACAAGCCAACTAGAAATGGCCCAAAACGCAAGCATGCAAGCTTGGCCCTTTAACCAAGTTGATGAAAAACTACAAGCCATTATGAAAGGCATCTTCACCTCCGCAAGCGAAACTGCCAAAGAATTTGGCTGCCCAGGTGATTATGTACTCGGTGGTAACATCGCAGGCTTCCGCAAAGTTGCAGAAGCCATGATTCAACAAGGCGTTTATTAAGAAAATTCACTGGGGAAACCTTTTTTGTGAACAAAAAAGAGTTTCCCCAGACCCCTTCCAAAAAAAACTTTAACGCCAAAGCCCCTATTTTCTACGAAAATA